>NZ_JBSFRU010000022.1:0-36191 GCF_053589395.1 Nocardia sp. NPDC003345 | reverse complement strand
GTGATCTACACCTCGGGATCGACAGGTGTCCCGAAGGGGGTCGCGCTCACCCACGAGGGGCTGGCGAATTTCGCGGCCGAGCAGCGGGACCGCTTCGGTGTCGACAGCGGATCGCGGATCGTGCACGCCTCGGCTCCCGGTTTCGATGTGGTCGTCCTCGAGGTGCTGCTGGCCCATCCCAACGGGGCGGTGCTGGTGCTGCCGCCGCCGGATGTGTTCGCGGGGCCGGAGTTGTCGGAACTGCTGCGCGCGCAGCGGATCACCCACGCCTTCCTCACCCCGAGCGTGCTGGCCACCCTCGACCCGGACGCGGCGCGGACACTGCGGGTGCTGGCGGCCGGTGGCGAGGCGGTACCGGCGGATATCGTGACCACCTGGGCGCCCGGTCGGCGCCTGCTCAACGGATACGGCCCCACCGAGACCACCATCCTGGCCTGTATGAGCGATGAGCTCGTACCCGGCAGGCCCGTGACGATCGGCGCGCCGATCCGCGGAGTCGAAGCGCTGGTACTGGATCGGTGGCTGCGTCCGGTACCGGGCGGGGTGGTCGGGGAGCTGTACCTGGCCGGCCGCCAGCTGGCCCGGGGGTACGTGAGCCGTCCCGGAGCCTCCGCGGCGGCCTTCGTCGCCGACCCGTTCGGCGCGCCGGGCGAGCGGATGTACCGCACCGGCGATCTGGTGCGCTGGACCCCGGACAACACCCTCGAGTATCTGGGCCGCAGCGATTTCCAGGTGAAGATCCGTGGCCAGCGGATCGAACTCGGCGAGATCGAGACCGTGCTGGCCGGGCTGCCCGGCGTGGACCGGGCGGTGGTCGTGCTGCGGCCCGACGACCGCGGCACCGACCGACTCGTCGGCTATCTCGCCGGATCGCCGGGCGAGGACCCCGACGGGATCCGGTCGCTGGTCCGCGACCGGTTGCCGGCCCATATGGTGCCCGACACCTTCGTCGTTCTCCCGGAACTGCCGCTCACCACCACGGGCAAACTCGATCGCCGGGCGTTGCCCGCACCGGATTTCGGTGCCGGGCGGGAGCGGGTGGCACCGCGCGGCGATACCGAACGCCGTATCGCGGAGGTGTTCGAGACCGTTCTGGGTACGGGCGAGGTGGGCGCCACCGAAAGCTTCTTCGATCTCGGCGGTAATTCGCTGTCCGCGACGAAGGCCGCCGCACAGCTGAGCACCGCGTTCGGGGTGCGGATCGGTGTCCGCGATCTGTTCGAGAACTCCACCGTCGCCGGACTCGCCACCGCCGTCGCCGGTTTCGGGCCCGACCGCCGGGCGCCGCTGACACCGCGTCCGCGCCCGGATCTCGTACCGCTGTCGCCGGCGCAGCAGCGGATGTGGTTCCTCAACCAGTTCGACACCAGCGTCGGCGCCTACAACATCCCGCTGGTGATCAGGCTGCGGGGCGAACTGGATCTCGGCGCGCTGCGGCAGGCGTGCCGGCTCGTCATCGACCGGCACGAATCGCTGCGCACCCGATTCCCCATGACCGACGGGACCCCGCACCAGGTCACCGTCGCGGCGGAACTCGTCGCGCCGCGGCTCGATCCGGTGCAGGTCGACGCCGACCGGCTGCTCGAGCACGCGTACGCCGCGGTGACGACGGGTTTCGATGTGACGCAGGCGCCGCCGTTGCGGATCGAGCTGTTCGCGCTCGGCGCGCGCGAACACGTCCTGATGATCACCGTGCACCATATCTGCGCGGACGGGCAGTCGATGCTGCCGCTGGCCCGCGATGTGGCGGCGGCCTATCTGGCGAGCCGTGCGGGCAGCGTCCCGGACTGGCCGCCGCTGCCGGTGCAATACGCGGACTACGCACTGTGGCAGCACGAGGTACTGGGCGCACCCGACGATCCCGATTCGGTGCTGGCCCGTCAGCTCCGCTTCTGGAAAGAGACCCTCGGCGGTGCGCCGGAGCTACTCGAACTGCCGACCGACCGGCCCCGGCCGCCGGTGGCGTCGCTGCGCGGGCAGGCGGTGGAATTCGAGATCTCCGCCGAGTTGCGGGCCCGGATCGGCGCCGTGGCGCGGGCCGCCGACGCGACCGTGTTCATGGTGCTGCATGCCGCGCTGTCGGTGCTGCTGGCGCGGCTGGCCGCGGCCACCGATATCTCCGTCGGAACACCGGTGGCCGGGCGCGGGGCGCGCGAACTCGACGATCTGATCGGCATGTTCGTCAATACGCTGGTGCTGCGTACGCAGGTCGAGCCGCGGCAGTCGTTCGCCGGTCTGCTCACCGCCACCCGGGACACGGATCTGGCGGCGCTGGGGCACGCCGATGTGCCGTTCGAACAGGTCGTGGAGGCACTGAATCCGCCGCGGTCGACCGCGCATCTGCCGCTCTACCAGGTCACCCTGGATGTGCAGAGTCTGGGCGGGGCGGGGCTGCGGCTGCCCGATCTCACCGTCGAACCGGTGGACAGCGGCTACGAGCAGGCGCAGGCCGATCTGAACGTCAAACTCGTCGAACGGTTCGGCGAGCGGGGCGAGCCGGACGGGATGGCGGGCAAACTCACCTATGCCGCGGATCTGTTCGACGAGCCGACGATGGCCCGGTTCGCCGACACCCTCGTCCGGATCCTGGACCGGGTGACGGCCGATCCCGAGATCGCCGTGGGCGATATCGAACTCCTGGACGCGCCCCAGCGGCGGGCGGTGCTCGCGGCGGCCGGGACCGCCGGTGCGGAGGTCGCGGAGACGACACTGGCGCGACTGTTCGCCGCCCGCGTCGCGCACAGCCCCGACGCGATCGCGGTGACCGACGCGGTATCCGGCCTGACCTACGCGGAACTGGACCGGCGGGCGGAGACGATCGCGGCCCGGCTGGTCGCGCTCGGCGCGGGACCGGAGACCTTGGTGGCGGTAGCGCTGCCGCGGTCGGTGGATCTGGTCGCCGGACTGCTGGCGGTCGTGCGGACCGGGGCCGGATATCTGCCGCTGGATGTGTCCTATCCACCGGAACGGCTGCGCTTCGTGCTGGACGACGCCCGGCCGGTGGCGATCCTCGCCGCGGCGGAAACGGCCCCGGCGGTGCCCGAGTGCGCGGCTCCGGTCCTGCTGGTGGCCGACTGCGCCGGGCAACCGGACCCGGCGGTGCCGGCGTGGTCGCCGGCCCGGCCGGACAATGTGGCCTATGTGATCTACACGTCCGGGTCCACCGGTCGCCCCAAAGCGGTCACCGTCGCCCACCGCCAGGCGGTCACGCTGTTCACCAACGCGGCCCGGCACTTCGACTGCGGGCCGGACGACGTCTGGACGATGTTCCATTCCTACGCTTTCGATTTCGCGGTGTGGGAGATGTGGGGCGCCCTGCTGACCGGCGGCCGGGTGGTGGTCGTCGACCGCGATGTGGCCCGGACCCCGCAGGCCCTGGTGGAACTGGTCGAACGGGAGGGCGTAACAGTCCTGAGCCAGACCCCCTCGGCCTTCTACGGTTTCGCGGCCGCGGAACGGGAACGCCGGGCCGCGGATCCGGCCCGGCGTGCGCTGCCCCTGCGCTACGTCGTATTCGGTGGTGAGGCACTGGATGCGACCCGGCTGGCGGGCTGGTTCGGCACGTACGGGCCCACCGGGCCGCGGCTGGTGAACATGTACGGCATCACCGAGACCACCGTGCATGTCACCGCCGCCGAGATCACCGGGACGGCGGTGGCCGGGATCGGGACCCCGCTGCCCGGTATGCGGGTGTATCTGCTGGACGACCGCCTGCGGCCGGTGCCCATCGGGATGCCGGGCGAGATCTACGTGGCCGGTGACCAGCTCTCACGCGGCTACCGGGGCGCCGCCGGGCTCACGGCGGGCCGGTTCGTGGCAGATCCGTTCGGCCCGGCGGGCACCCGGCTCTACCGGTCCGGGGATATCGGCCGGTGGCGCGACGGCGCGTCCGGACCCGAACTCGTGTACGCCGGGCGCGCCGACGCCCAGATCCAGTTGCGTGGCTACCGCGTCGAATTGGGCGAGGTCGAATCGGCCCTGCTCCGTCATCCCGGGGTGGCCCGGGCGGCCGCGGCGGTGCACCGCCACGAACGGGACGTGGAACAGCTGATCGGTTATGTGGTCGCCGGCGACGGGCACCGCCCGGATCCGGCGGCGATCCGGCGGACCGCCGCCGAGGTGCTCACCGGTTATATGGTGCCCGCGGTGGTGATGGTGCTGCCCGACCTGCCGCTCACCGTCAACGGCAAACTGGACCGGTCGGCCCTGCCCGCCCCGGATTTCGGTACCGCCGGACAGGAGTTCGTGGCACCGTCCACCGCGACCGAGAAGGCCATCACCGATGTGTATGCCCAGGTGCTGGGCGTCGACCGGGTCGGAGTCACCGACGGATTCTTCGATCTGGGCGGTAATTCGCTGCTGGCCACCATGGTGGTCACCGGACTGCGGGACCACGGTGTGACGCTCGCGCTGCCCTGGATGTTCGACGACGCCACCCCGCGGGCGCTGGCGCTGCGGGCCGACGAGGCGGCCGGCGGCGGGTCGGGGCTGCAGGTACTGCTGCCGCTGCGGGCGGCCGGAGACCGGGCCCCCCTCTTCTGCGTACATCCCGCGGGTGGGCTGGCGTGGTTCTACGGCGGCCTGGTCGAACATCTGCACCCGGACCGGCCGGTCTACGGTCTGCAGGATCCGCATGTGGTCGCCGCGGAACCGCTCGCGGAATCGGTCGCCGAACTGGCACACCGGTATGCGGCCGAGATCCGCCGGGTGCGACCCGACGGGCCATACCATCTGCTCGGCTGGTCACTGGGCGGGCAGATCGCCCACGCCGTGGCGGTCCGGCTGCAGGAGCAGGGCGCGCGGGTCGAGCTCCTGGCCCTCCTGGACAGCGGAATCGGCGCCGCGGCGGCGGATACCGCGGCGCAGCGGCCCGCCGGTGCGGTCGTCGCCGACCTGCTCGGCGGGTGGCGCGAACTGTTCGACCTGGGTGCCGAGGTCCGGGCCGATACGGCCGAACAGGCCTGGGCCGTGGTCCGGGAACAGGTGATCGGGACCGGGATGTTCACCGCCGAGCAGGTCGACCGGGTGATGGCGAGTTTCGAGACCGCCGCCGGGATCTCCGGCCGGCACCGGCCGGAAACCTTCGACGGCGACCTGCTCTTCTTCACCGCCGGCCGGGACCGGCCCGACCCCGACGCGCTCGCCCGGGACTGGCGTGACGTCGTCACCGGAACGGTGCACAACATGGTCGTCGACGCCCGCCACCTCGAGATGAGCGGTCCGGCGGCGCTGGCCGTCGTCGGATCGACCATAGAAAGGATCGCGAATCAATGCTGAACACCGAGACCACGCACAACACCCCGCAGACCCTGCGCCTCGAAGATGGACGGACCGTACGGTGCCCGAGCCCGGCGGAGGCCCGGTTCCTGTGGGGTGAGGTGACCGCGGCGACCGGCTTCTACCGCCGGGCCGCCGCCCGGCTGCGGTCCGGGGACCTGGTGCTGGATGTGGGTGCCAATATCGGGTTGAGCGCCATGCTGTTCGCCGAGACCTGCCCGGGAGTCCGGGTGCTCGCCGCCGAACCCGTTCCGGTGACCTACGAATGCCTGGAACACAATATGAGTGAGCACGTGCCCGAGGGCACGGCCCTGCGGACCGCGCTCGGCGCCGAACCGGGCGTGCTGCCGCTCACCTGGTATCCGCAGGCACCGGCCAATTCGGGGTTCTACGCCGACCGCGAGCAGGACGACGACGCCACCCGGACCTTCCTGCGCAACAGCGGACTCGACGACGCGGCGATCGAACTCATCACCGATGGCCTGCACCGCGGCGAGCGGATCGAGGTCCCGGTGACCACGGTATCGGCGCTGCTGGCCACATACGGCGAGGGGGCCGAGGTCGGCCTGCTCAAAGTCGATGTCGAACGCGCCGAATTGGATGTGCTGCGCGGTATCGCCGACGCGGACTGGCCGCGGATCCGCACGGTCGTCGCCGAGGTCCACGATACGGACGGGCGGCTCGACCGGGTACGGGAACTGCTGGCGCGGCACGGGATGACCGCCGACACCCGGCAGGACCCGAGCCTGCGGGGGACCGATCTGCACGAGATCTACGCCGTCCGGTCCGGATGACCGGTCACGGCATACCGCCCAGGACAACCGACGAGCACGGAAGCGGGTAGACCGATATGAGCACGAACCCTTTCGACGACGAGGACGGCCGGTTCCTCGTACTCGTGAACGACGAGCGGCAGCATTCGCTGTGGCCCGCGTTCGCGGAGGTACCGACCGGGTGGCAGGTGGTGTTCGGGGAGAGCACCCGGACCGCCTGCCTCGAATACGTCGAACGGAACTGGACCGATATGCGGCCCGGCAGCCTGCGCGACGCGACGGCCGGACGATAGCCGCACGGGCGGCGGCCGAGCGGGCGATACAGTCGGAGACGATGCGCATCGATCGGAAAATCATGGTCCTGTCGACGGCCCTGCTGACCGCGCTCGGTCCCGCCCTGGCCGGATGCTCGTCCGGACCGCCGGAACCCGATACCGTCGCCGGGAGTTTCGCCGCGGCGCTGACCGCCGACGATATCCGCGCGGCGGCCGATCTCACCGACGACCCGGCCCGTGCCGCCGAAAGCCTCACCGGTCTCTACGACGGACTGGGCAAGGAGGCGACCTTCGAGGTGAGCGGTGTCGCCGACGACACCTTCACCCTGGACGCCACCTGGAAGCCGGTCGCCGGGAACGCGGCGGAATGGAAGTACCGGACCACCGGTAGCGCCACGGAGACCGACGCCGGGTGGCGGGTCCGATGGAATCCGGCGACGGTCGCACCCGGGCTCGAGACCGGTGCGCTGTCGGCGGCGCCGGTCTATCCCGAACCCGCCCGCGTACTCGACGCGGCGGGCGGCGATCTGATGACCCAGCAGGTGGTCACGCTGGTGCAACTCGCGCCGGATGCCGATACGGCCGCCGTCGCGGGCCTGCTGGCCCCGCTGGCCCCGGGCATCACCGCCGCGTCCCTCGATTCCGATCTGACCGCTGCCCAGGGGAAACCGGTCACTGCGATCAGCCTGCGCGAGGCCGATATCGCGCCGATCCGCGAACCCCTGGCCGCGACGCGCGGTGCCACCCTGGCGCCGCAGACGCGGCTGCTCACCACGGACAAGACGCTGGCCTCGCCGACCCTGTCGGGGCTGGGTGAGCTCTGGCAGCAGCAGGCCGACGCGGCGGCGGGCTGGACCGTGCGGGCCGGCACCGGCGACGGGGTACAGCGGATCGCCGGAGCGGACCCGCGACCGACCACCGATATCCGCACCACCTTCGATATCGGTCTGCAACGGGCCGCGGACAGCGCCCTCGATCCGCTCGCTTCGCCGGCGGCGATAGTCGCGCTGCGTCCGTCGACCGGGGAGATCCTCGCCGCGGCGCAGAACGGTGCGGCCGACGCGCAGGGCCCGATCGCGCTCACCGGCCTGTACCCGCCCGGATCGACCTTCAAGACGGTCACCACCGCCGCGGTTCTCGACGCCGGTCTCGCGACACCCGATACGGTGCTCCCGTGCCCGGGGGTAGCCGATATCGAGGGCCGCCGCATCCCCAACGACGACAGCTTCGATCTCGGGCAGGTACCGCTGCACACCGCCTTCGCGCGCTCCTGCAACACCACCATGGCCGGGCTCGCGGTGCGATTACCGCCGGACGCGTTGACGACCACCGCCGAACGCCTCGGACTCGGTGTGGACTACGTGACGCCCGGGCTGACCACTGTGACCGGCAGCGTGCCCGCCGCGGAGAACCCCGCCCAGCGGGTGGAATCCAGTATCGGTCAGGGACAGGTGACCGCGTCCCCGTTCGGGATGGCGCTGGTCGCCGCGTCGGTCGCGCACGGGTCACCACCCACGCCGGTCGTGGTGGCGGGATCGCCGGGCACACCCGATCGCACGCCCGCGCCGCTGCCGGCCACGGTCACCGACCAGGTGAAGACGATGATGCGGGAAACCGTCACCGCCGGCACCGCCACCCAGCTGGCCGATATTCCGGGTCTGCTCGGGAAGACCGGGACCGCCGAATACGGTGACAACACCTCGGCGCACGGCTGGTTCATCGGAATCCAGGATGATCTCGCCTTCGCCGTATTCGTCGCGGACGCCGGAAGCTCCGCGCCCGCGGTGGCGGCGGCGGGCCGGATGCTGCGCGCACCACGCTGATCCGCTGCCGCGTCAACCCGGATCGGCGGCGGAGTGTCCGGGCCCGGTGCCGCGGAACTCCGCGACGGGCATTCGCGGCAGGTCTTTCCGGGCGCCGCTGGTCACGCGGGAGGTCGGGGGGTGGGCGTGTCCGCTGCGTTCATTGTTTTCTGCCGCCGAGATGGATTGCTAGAAGAATCAGTGTTTCCTTCAATGAAACTGGTGTGATATTTCCTATCCGTAACGCGGACGTCGAGAGTCGAAATCATCGCTGTGCTGTGCGGGTTGGGCGGCGTAATGGATCGGCAGCATGACTGTGACGCGTCCCGCTGTCCACTAGCAGTAAACCTCGACTAAAGTTGGTCGATGACCGATAGCACGCCGCGAACCCAGCAGATCCACCGCGATACCGGTGATCCGGCGCCGGTGCAGCGGGAGGTGATCGGCGCCCCGCCCACCGGCGGTGATCTGGAAGCGGCGATCGCGCGGCAGGTCCGGGCCCTGCGCCGGTCCAGCGGGCTGTCGGTCGCCGATATGGCCGCCAGGGTCGGCATTTCCAAGGCGATGCTGTCGAAGATCGAGAACGCGCAGACCTCGTGCAGTCTTTCGACCCTGGCCCGGCTCGCCGCCGGCCTCGATGTGCCGGTGACCTCGTTGTTCCGTGATGCCGACACCGTCCGGGAGGCCGTCTATGTCGCGGCGGGGCAGGGGGCGGTGATCGTGGGCCGCGGCACCCGGATCGGGCACCACTACGAGCTGCTCGGTTCGCTGCGCGGTCAGCACAAGCGGCTGGAACCGGTGCTGGTGACGCTCACCAGTGACAGTGAGGTGTTCCCGCGTTTCCAGCACGCGGGTACGGAGTTGATCTACATGCTCGAGGGGGTGATGGTCTACGGCCACGGCACCGCGGAGTACACGCTGCGGCCGGGGGATTCGCTGCTGCTCGACGGGGAGGGGATCCACGGCCCCAACGATCTGGTGCGGCTGCCGATTCGCTTCCTCGCGGTGACCGCCTATCCGGACAATCACGAGGAGAAGTGAACGGGCCGGTCCCCGGGGAAGGAGGGGGACCGGCCCGTGGTGGGAGGGGTGTCAGTCGTTCACGTGCGCACGGGCCGCCGCGTCGGCGGTGAGCGATTCGGCCGCGGCCACCGCCTCGGCGGGCCGGACCGGCTTCCCGGCCTCGGCCGCGGCGAGTTCCAGGACGTAGGCCATCTCGCCGTGGACCGAGACGTCCAGGCCCTCGAGCTCGCTTTCGGCCGGGACCCGCAGGCCCAGCGTCATATCGATGACCTTCGCGATGACGACGGTGACCACGAAGGTGAACGCGAGGACGGCGAGCACCGCCACGACCTGGCGCCAGAGCACATCGACCCCGCCGCCGTAGAACAGCCCGGCGACGCCGTTGGGCGCCGCGGGATCGGCGAGCAGGCCGATGAGAACGGTGCCGAGAATGCCGCCGACGAGGTGGATGCCGACCACGTCGAGGGAATCGTCCACGCCGAACCGGAATTTCAGCGATACCGCCAGGCAGCACACCGCGCCGGCCGCCGCGCCGATGATCAGCGCGCCGATCGGGGAGACGGCGCCGCAGGCGGGGGTGATTCCGACGAGCGCGGCGATGAGTCCGGAGCCGGCGCCCAGCGAGGTGGCGTGCCCGGCGCGCAGTTTCTCCACGATCAGCCAGCCGCAGATACCGGCCGACGCGGCGGCGACGGTGTTCAGGACGACCACCGAGGCGCTGTTGCCCGCCGCGAGAGCGGAGCCGCCGTTGAACCCGAACCAGCCGAACAGCAGCATGCCGGAACCGAGCATCGTCAGCGGAAGGTTGTGCGGCCGCGGCGGATTCGGGAACAGGCCGCGCTTACCGAGGATCAGCACCAGCGCCAGCGCCGCGACGCCGGCGTTGATGTGGACGGCGGTACCACCGGCGAAGTCGATCGCGCCCAGCGTATTCGCGATCCAGCCGCCGACCACCGATCCGTCCTCGGAGTCGAACGCGAAGACCCAGTGCGCCACCGGGAAGTACACGAGCGTCGCCCAGATTCCGGCGAACAGCATCCAGGCGCCGAATTTCATCCGGTCGGCCACCGCGCCGGAGATGAGGGCCACGGTGATCACGGCGAACAGCAACTGGAATCCCGAGACCAGAGCCGGCGGCAGGCCGGGTTCGGCGGGCGCGGTGAGCATATCGGAGGAGCCGAAGTATTCGAACGGGTCGCCGAGCAGGCCGATGCCGCCGAGTGAGTTGCCCAGGACGGCCGAGTATCCGAAGAGGATCCACAGCACTCCGACCACGGCGAAAGCGCCGAAGGTCATCATGGCCATATTGAGTGTGTTCTTGATGCCGACCATGCCGCCGTAGAACATGGCGAGGCCGGGCACCATCAGGCTGACGGCGGCGAATGCCGCGAGTATCCACGCGGTATCGGCCGCGGCGATGGCTTCTGTCATGTTTCCCTCATCTTCGTTGCGTCCGGTGCCGATCGTCTCGCGATAGTGGACCGGTTCGTCTATCAGTAGACGTCCCGTTACGTTGCGGAAATCGATCCGCGGGTGACTTTCGTGTTAACTCCCGCCCCGTTGCGCACCAGTTTTCACGTGACGCGGTACTGACCCGGACGTAACTCGGCCGTCATCTAGCGGAAGTTTCATGGGAAAGGACAGAAGATAGCCACAGGAAACCCTAGCGAGGATGCCGGTGCGGGAAACCCATAACTATGTGATCGTCGGCGGCGGGCTCGAGGGGCTGGCCATCGCGTGGTCGCTGGCCGACCGTGGGGAAACCGACGTCATGGTGCTGGAACGGGACACCCTGTGCTCGGGAATGACCGGTAAGTCCAGCGGGGTGGTGCGCTGCCACTACGGCGTGCCCTCACTGGCGGCCATGGCCTGGTACGGGGTGGACGTCTTCACCCGGGCCGCCGAACTGTTCGGCGACGATATGGGTTACCAGCGGTGCGGCTATGTGGTGGGCGTGGGCGCGGACAATATCGCCCCGCTGCGCGCCAATGTCGCCATGATGCAGGGGCTCGGCATCGACGTCCGGTTCATCGACCACGCGGAGATGGCCCAGTTGTGGCCCGGGCTGTACATCGAGGATTTCGCGGCCTTCGCCTACGAACCGCTCGGTGGTCGCGGTGAGGCCTACCTCGCGGGTATGGCGTTCGGCGCCGCCGCCCGCCGGCTCGGCGTCTGTATCCGGCAGACCACACCGGTCTGGGAGCTGATCACCGGACCGGACGGCGCGGTGGTGGGAGTACGGCTCGGCGACGGGACCGAGATCCACGCCGGGACAGTGGTTCTGGCCGCGGGGCCGTGGACGCCCGGTCTCGCGGCGAGCGCCGGGGTGGAGGTGGATGTGCGCGCCCAGCGGGCGCAACTGATCCTGGTGGATCAGGGCGCGCCGCTGCCGCGGGTCCCGGTGCTCTCCGACCTGGCCGGGCTGTCGTATCTGTGCCGGGAACCCAACGGCGAGCTGCTGGTGGGTAATTCCGATCATCGGGCCCCGGAGTACATCGACCCCGACCGCTACGTGAACCGCGCGGACGAGGCCACCGTAGACACCGTGATCGGCAAACTCGGTCACCGGCTGCCGGAGATGCCCGATCCGCGGATCACCGGGTCCTACGTCGGCGCCTACGACGTGACCCCCGACTACAACCCGATCATCGGGCCCGCGCCGGTGGACGGGCTGTTCCTGGCCACGGGTTTCTCCGGGCACGGCTACAAGATCTCGCCCGCCGTGGGGCGGCTGGCCGCCGATCTGCTCACCGCCGGAAAAACCGACCTCCCCGGCGTCGACGCCGCCGACTTCCGCTACTCCCGTTTCGCCGAGGGCGCGCCCCTGGTGAGCCCGCATCCGTACGCGGGCGCGGGGGAGATGCGCTGAGCCTCGACCACCTTCCCACCGATCGACCACCTGGAGTTCCCATGGCACTCGACACCGCACCCGCGCCGGTCTCCGGCGCCCCCGCCGCCGCCGCGCCCGCGACACTCGGCGCTCTGGCCCGGGCCGGGGGTATCGATTACATCCTCGCGTTGTTCACGACGCTGTCGGGAAAACCGTGCGCCAAATTGGTGCCGGTCGAAGCGGTGGACCAGCTCGAGGCCGACGGCGCGGGATTCGCCGGGTACGCCGCCGGCACGATGGGGCAGCGGCCCGCCGACCCCGATCTGGTCGCGGTCCCGGATCCGGCCTCGTTCACCCCGATCCCGTTCGTCCGCCCGGGATTGGCGCTGGTGCACTGCGATCCGCATGTCGAGGGCAAGCCCTGGCCGTTCGCGCCGCGGGTCGTCCTGGCCGAGGCGCTGCGACGGGCCGCGGCGCGCGGGCTGACCGTGAAGGTCGGCGCGGAGATCGAATACTTCCTGGTGAATCGGGACGCCGACGGCACCCTGCACACCGCGGACCGCTCCGACACCAGCCGGCAGCCGTGTTACGACGCCCGCGACGTGACCCGGATGTACGACCACCTCACCGAGATCTCGGCCGCGATGAACACCCTGGGCTGGGGCAACTACGCCAGCGATCACGAGGACGCCAACGGCCAGTTCGAACAGAACTTCGCCTACGCCGAGGCCATGACGACCGCCGACCGGGTGATCACCGCGCGATATCTGCTCTCGGTGATCGCCGAGAAACGCGGTATGCGGGCCACCTTCATGCCCAAACCCTTCGCCGACCGCACCGGCTCCGGGATGCATCTGCACCTGTCGCTGTGGGACACGGAGAAGTCGCTGTTTCCCGACGGTGCCGATACCCGCGGCCTGGGACTGTCGCCGCTCGCCTATTCCTTCATCGGCGGGCTGCTCGAGCACGCCTGCGCCCTGCAGGCGGTGCTGGCCCCGACGGTGAACTCCTACAAACGGCTGGGCGCGGTCTCCACCAGTAGCGGCGCCACCTGGTCGCCCCGGTACGCCACCTACGGCGGAAACGACCGCACCCACTATCTCCGGGTCCCCGACGGGAACCGGGTGGAACTGCGCGGCGGCGACGGTTCGGCCAACCCGTATCTGGCCGTCGCCGCCGGGGTGGCGGCCGGGCTGGACGGGATCGCCCGCGAACTCGACCCCGGCGCCCCCGGTGCCGGGCCCGGCGGCGACATGCTGCCGATGACCCTGTTGCACGCGATGGACGCGCTCGACGCCGATCCGGTGGTGTCCGGGGCGCTCGACGGTGCGGGTGCGGGTGTCGGCGAATACTTCTCCCGGCTCAAACGGGAGGAATTCTTCGCCTGGCACAACACCGTATCCGCCTGGGAAATCGACGAATACCTGACCGCTTTCTGATATTCGCGACAGTACGAGGGAGTTATCGATGTGCGGAATAGTCGGCCTGCACCTGCGTGATCCGGCGCTCTATCCCCGGCTGGGCGAACTGCTCACCGGCATGCTCGACCAGATGTGCGAGCGCGGCCCGGATTCGGCCGGTATGGCCATCTACGGTGATCCGGCGTGGTCGCCGCCGGGCGCGGTGACCGTCAGCCTGCTCGACGTGCCGGTATCCGCCGGGGAACTGGCCGCGGAGATCGGTATCGATATCGGCGCGCTGGTCACCGGTATCGACCTGGAACCGACCACCCTGCTCTACGCCGATACCGATACCCGGACCCTGGTCGAGGCGGCCCGCCGGGCGGCGCCGGCGGCCCGGGTCATCGGGTCCGGTCACGACCTCGCGGTGCTCAAGGGTGTCGGTGATCCGAGTGCGCTCGCCCGCCGGTTCGGGCTGCCGTCGGCGGCGGGCTGGCAGGGCGTGGCCCACACCCGGATGGCCACCGAATCGGCGGTCACGGCGGCGGGTTCGCATCCGTTCTCGGTCGGGCCCGATCAGTGCCTGGTGCACAACGGGTCGTTCTCGAACCATATGAGCGTCGCGCACGAACTCGAACGGGCGGGGGTCGTATTCGACAGTGCGAACGACACCGAGGTGGGCGCCCGCTTCATCGCACGGCAACTGGCCGAGGGCGCCGATCTGGACAAGGCGCTGCGCCTGCTCGCCGAACGTTTCGACGGCTTCTACACCCTGCTGGTCGCGACGCGCGAATCCTTCGCGGTGGTGCGCGATCCGATCGCCTGCAAACCCGCGGTGGTCGCCGAAACCGAGCGGTGGGTGGCCATGGCCTCGGAATTCCGGGCGCTGGCCGCGCTGCCCGGCGTGGACCGGGCCCGCCTCTTCGAACCCGAACCGGAGGAGATCTACGTATGGCACCGACAGTGAGCGCCGCGGCGCCCGTCACCCGCGCCCACCCCGAGGCGCCGGTATGCCTGGACCTGGGAATTCGCACGGTCCGGGAGGTCAACGCCGTATTGCACGCCGCCGGCGCCCCGCGCCGGGTGACCCTCACGGCGCCGCGGGGCGCGCATGCCGTGGCCTGCGGGCTCGACGACGATATCGAGGTCACCGTGCAGGGCCATGTCGGCTACTACTGCGCGGGAATGAATCAGCGGGCCGATATCACGGTGCACGGCAACGCGGGAGTGGGCCTGGCGGAGAACATGATGTCGGGGACCGTCCGGGTCACCGGCGATGCCTCCCAGTCGGCCGGCGCCACCGCCCATGGCGGGCTCCTGGTGATCGAGGGGAACGCGGCCGCGCGCTGCGGTATCTCGATGAAGGGCGTGGATATCGTGGTCGGCGGCGATATCGGGCATATGAGCGCCTTCATGGGGCAGGCCGGACGCCTGGTCGTCTGCGGCGACGCCGGTGCGGCGCTGGGTGATTCGCTGTACGAGGCGCGGATCTACGTTCGCGGCACGGTCGCCTCGCTCGGCGCGGACTGTGTCGAGAAGCCGATGCGGGCCGAACATCTGGCCGAATTGCGCGATCTGCTCGCGGCAGCCGGATTCGACGCCGACCCGGGCGATTTCACCCGCTACGGCTCGGCGCGCACCCTCTACAACTTCCACGTCGACAATCTCGGCGCCTACTGAGCCGAACCAGGAGACCGCTATGACCACTCCCGCGCCGCCGAACCCGGCTCTGCGTGAATCCGCCACCTTCCCGCGTTCGGTGATCGCCGAGATCCAGCGCGCGGCCGAGACGGGTATCTACGATATCCGGGGCTGGGGCGCCAAACGCCCGCTACCGCATTTCGACGATCTGCTGTTCCTGGGTGCCTCCATGTCCCGCTATCCGCTCGAGGGGTACCGGGAGCGGTGCGATACCGATGTCGTACTCGGTGACCGCTACGCCGAGAAGCCCTTGCATCTCGATATCCCGGTCACCATCGCCGGGATGAGTTTCGGGGCGCTGTCGGGTCCGGCGAAGGAGGCGCTCGGGCGGGGCGCGAGCGCGGTGGGCACCTCCACGACCACCGGTGACGGCGGTATGACCGCCGAAGAACGCGGTCAATCGGAAAAGCTGGTCTACCAGTATCTTCCATCGCGGTACGGGATGAATCCCGACGATCTGCGCAAGGCCGACGCCATCGAGATCGTGCTCGGGCAGGGTGCC
Organism: Nocardia sp. NPDC003345; assembly: GCF_053589395.1. Taxonomy (NCBI): domain Bacteria; kingdom Bacillati; phylum Actinomycetota; class Actinomycetes; order Mycobacteriales; family Nocardiaceae; genus Nocardia; species Nocardia sp. NPDC003345. The sequence continues at coordinate 20,608 of NZ_JBSFRU010000022.1, read as the reverse complement.
AAACCCGGCGGCGGCGGGATGTTGCTGGGACAGAAGATCACCGAGCGGGTGGCCCGGATGCGCACCCTGCCGCAGGGGGTGGATCAGCGCTCGGCCTGCCGGCACCCGGACTGGACCGGGCCCGACGATCTCGCGATCAAGATCATCGAGCTGCGTGAGATCACCGGCTGGCGCACACCGGTCTATGTGAAGGTCGGGGCGACCCGGACCTACTACGACGTGAAACTCGCGGTGCAGGCCGGCGCCGATGTCGTGGTGGTCGACGGTATGCAGGGCGGTACCGCCGCGACCCAGGACGTGTTCATCGAACACGTCGGTATCCCGACGCTCGCGGCCCTGCCGCAGGCGGTACGGGCGCTGCAGGAACTCGAGATGCACCGGAAGGTGCAGCTCATCGTGTCGGGTGGGATCCGCAGCGGCGCCGACGTCGCCAAGGCGATGGCCCTGGGCGCGGACGCGGTGGCGATCGGGACCGCTGCACTCATCGCACTCGGGGACAACAGCCCGCGCTACGCCGAGCAGTACGCCGCCCTCGGCTCGGCCGCCGGCTGCTACGACGATTTCCAGGCGGGCCGCGACCCGGCCGGTATCACCACCCAGGACCCCGAACTCGCCCGCAACCTCGATCCGGTGGCCGCCGGGCAGCGGCTGGCGAACTATCTGCGGGTGCTCACCATGGAGGCGCAGACACTGGCCCGCGCCTGCGGCAAATCGCATCTGCGCAATCTCGAACCGGAGGATCTGGTGGCGCTGACCGTCGAGGCCGCCGCGATGGCGGGGGTGCCGCTGGCCGGTACGACCTGGATTCCGGGGCGGATATGACGGGTTCGACGGTGCGGGCCTTCGATACGCTCTGGCAGGAGATCGCCGATATCGGGCGGTCCCCGGATACCGGGGGGTACCGGCGCTATGCCTGGAACGACGCCGATCTCACCCTGCGCGAATGGTTCACCGGCTGCGCGGCGGCCCGCGGGATGACGGTGGAGGCGGATCGCAACGGCAATCTGTGGGCGTGGTGGCTGCCGCCGGGATGGACCGGTGACCCCGTCGACGCCTTCGTCACCGGCTCGCATCTGGATTCGGTGCCCGACGGCGGCGCGTTCGACGGGCCGCTGGGTATCGTGAGCGCCTTCGCCGCCGTAGACGAGCTCCGTGCGCGCGGGATCGTGCCCCGGCGGCCGGTGGCGGTGGTCGCGTTCAGCGACGAGGAGGGCGCCCGGTTCGGGGTGGCCTGTGTGGGGTCGCAACTGAGCACCGGGGCACTGGCCCCGGACCGGGCGCTGGGCCTGCGTGATGCCGACGGGCTCACCCTCGCCGAAGCACTGACCCGGGCCGGGCGTGACCCGCGCAGTCTGGGCCCGGATCCGGCGTTGGCGCGCCGGGTGGGGGTGTTCGTGGAACTGCACGTCGAACAGGGCCGCGCCCTGGACGTTCTGGGCCATCCGGTGGCGGTGGCCTCCTCCATCTGGCCGCACGGGCGGTGGGTTTTCGCGTTCACCGGTGAGGCCAATCACGCGGGAGCGACCCGGTTGCCCGACCGGCGCGATCCGATGCTCACCTATGCCGGCACCGTTCTCACGGCCCGCCGCGCCGCCGAACTCCACGCGGCGGTGGCGACATTCGGCAAGGTGCGGGTACTGCCCAACGGCGCCAACGCCATCGCCTCGGAGGTTCTGGCCTGGCTCGACGCCCGGGCCGCCGACGAGGACACACTGCGCCGCCTGGTCGCCGATATCGGCGACCAGGCGGGCCGGGACGCCGCGGCATCCGGGATCGGCCTGCGGATCGAGGCCGAATCCGTCACCCCTGTCGTCGAATTCCCCGCTCCCACCCGCGCCCGCATAGTGCGGGCGCTGGCCCACCTCGGCGAGGTTCCGGTCCTGCCGACCGCCGCCGGGCACGATGCCGGGATCCTCTCGGAGGTGGTGCCCACGGCGATGCTGTTCGTGCGCAATCCCACCGGGGTCTCGCATTCGCCCGCGGAGTTCGCGCGGGATACGGACTGTCACGCCGGAGTGCGGGCGCTGGCCGAGGTCATGGCCGACTGGGTGGGTCCCGACGGCGCGGCGGCCGCGGCACCGGGGTGAGACGGACGCGCGCCGGCCGGTGTCAGGTGAGGCGGTAGAAGCGCCAGAAGCCGAAATCCTGGATGGGCAGGACGTCGACGGTGCTGAAACCCGCGTCGAGAGCGTACCGGCGTAGCGTGGCGGGCCGCATCACGGTGCCGGTGCCCACACTCGGCGGGCTCGACATCCCGTCGGGCAGGCAGACGAACAGGCTGAAGCCGTACATCAGCCGTTCGAGGTCGCCGCCGTCCGGGGCGAATTCGTCGGCGACCGCCTCGTCCATCACCACCAGGGATCCGCCCGGCGCCAACGCCCGCCGGACCGCCGCCAGCACCTCCACCGGGCGCGGCATATCGTGCACACATTCGAAGGCGAACGCGATATCGGCGTCGCCGGTGGGCAGCCGCGCGGCGTCGGATACCCGGAACTCGGCCCGCTGGCCGAGACCGGCCGCGGCGGCATTGTGCCGCGCCGCCTCGACCGAGGGCGCGTCGATATCGACCCCGAGTACCCGGGCCTCCGGATAGGCGCGAGCCAGCGCGAGCGCCGACCACCCGGCACCGCAGCCGATATCCAGGATGCGGGTACCGGGGCCGCGCAGGACGGTGTCCACTTCGGGCACGGTCGCCAGGGCGGCGGCGAGCCGGTGCTCGTACCAGGGACGGTTACCGTCGGCCTGGCCGTAGCGGGCATCGTCGCCGAGTTCGTCCCAGGTGACCCCGCCGCCGGTGCGATAGGCCTCGAGCAGTTTCGGGAGCGCGGGCCCGGCCGCGCCGAACAGCCGGGCGATCGGCGCCAGATATTCGAGACTGTGGGGGTCGGTCAGCACTTCGGCCGTGGCGGGGGAGATGGCGAACATCCGCTCCTCGGCCGGACCGTCGCGGTGCACCGCCAGCAATCCGGTGACCGCCTGCTGTTCCAGCCATTCCCGGGCGTAGCGGGGGTGGGTGGCGGTGCGTCCGGCGAGTTGTCCGGCGGTCGCGGGCCCGTCGGCGGCCAGGCTGTGGTACCAGCCGAGCCGGTCGCCGAGGTAGATCGCGAACATATCGACGGCACCGAGTACGGCGTGGAAGATGCGATCGGCGACCGCGGGGGCGGTAGCGCTGTCGGCGTCCATGGGGTCGGTCACCTTCCGTGGTCGGGTTCGTGGCCCGCACTCCGGTCCGGCTTCCGTGCCGAAAGCGACGGTGGGCCGGGAGGTGCGCTCGTCACGGGTGGGCAAGCATCGGTCGACGCCGCGATACTACAGCCGTAAACCAGCTGAAATAGCATATTGCTACCGGACGGGACGGCTGGTGACGGGGCGGCGGCCATGCTGTCTCCGGGCTCGGGCGACTATACCCCCGGGGGTATAGTGCGAGGCTGTACCGCCCGGCCGCCTGCCGAACGCAACCCGTGTCCGGGCACAAGGAGAGGAGTTCCCCGGCCCGGCCGGGGAACCGTCGCATCGGAAGCCGAAGGAGGCCTACCCATGACCCTCGCACTGACCACCGCACTGCGTACCTCGTTCGAGGACGCGGTCGCACGCACCCGCACCGTGCTCGCCGATCAGGGCTTCGGTGTCCTGACCGAAATCGATATGCGCGCCACGCTGCACCAGAAGATCGGTGTCGAGATGGAGGACTATCTCATTCTCGGCGCATGCAATCCGCCGCTGGCGCATCGGGCGGTCGGCGTGGACCGGCGCATCGGACTGTTGCTGCCCTGCAACGTCGTGGTCCGGAAGGACCCCGCCGACCCCGCGACCGTCCTCGTCGAGGCGATGAACCCCGATGTCATGGTCGAGGTCACCGGGGAACCGGAGCTGCGGCCCGTCGCGGCCGAGGCGGCCGCCAAACTCCGGGCGGCGCTGGCGACCCTGGCCGCCGATCCGGCCGGTACCTGAACCCGGCCCGCCCGGTCACGGCCTGATATACACGGGTCATGCCGGAGAATTCCGACCGCCGCGCGTTCGACGCCCTGGTGGCCGCCGCCGACGCCCCGGTCTACGTGGTCACCCTGCACGACGGGACGGAGCGGGCCGGATGTCTCGTGGGGTTCGCCTCGCAGGCCGGGATGGATCCGCCGCGATTCCTGATCTGCCTGTCCGAGACCAACCGCACCTACCGGGTGGCGGCGGGTGCCGAGTACGCCGCCGTGCACGTCCTCGGCGCCGGTGACCGTGATCTGGCGGAGTTGTTCGGCGCGCGGACCGGCGACGAGATCGACAAATTCGCGCGCTGCGATTGGCACCCCGGCCCACACGGGGTGCCGGTGCTACGCGATGCCGCCGGCTGGTTCTGCGGGCGCATTCTCTCCCGCCACGATTTCGGCGACCACCTGGGCCTGCTGCTGGCACCCGAGGACGCCCACGCGCCGGAGCCCACGCCGTCGGCCCTGCGATTGCACCAGGTGATCGACCTCGAGCCGGGCCATCCGGCCTGAACGAAGGGCGTGCCGTCGGTCAGGACGATCGGAGCCAATCCCGGTAGTGCGTCGGCGCCGTCCGGGCATCCGGACCCGCGATCAGGACATCGCCCTGCACCGCACCGAACATCCCCGCGGTCTCGTCGGTGACCACGATGCGGTCGTCACGCTGTGCGGCCAGCGTGATCCGGCCCAGATCGTCCAGCGGGAACACATCCGGTCCGGCCACTTCGCGGATGCCCTGTAGCGGCGTCCCGGTGGCCACGCCGACCACCGCGTCGACCACATCGGCGGCGGCCATCGGCTGGAGCCGGGTCGTGGGCAGCCGGACCGTGTTCCCCTCGGTGGTCCAGCCCAGCACCGAATCCATGAATTCGAAGAACTGGGTGGCCCGGACGATCGAATAGGGCGTCGGCCCCTTCGCGACCAGTTCCTCCTGCAGCGTCTTGGCCCGGTAGTAGTCCAGCTGCGGGACCCGGTCGACGCCGACGATGGACAGCACGACCTGATGCCCGACGCCCGCGCGCTCGCTCGCCGCCAGCAGATTGCCGACCGATACCCGGAAGAAATCCAGCGACCCCTCGTCGAACGTCGGCGAATTCGCCAGGTTGACCACGACGTCGGCCCCGGCCACCGCCTCGTCGATCCCGGCTCCGGTGATCAGGTCCACGCCCGTGGAGGGTGCCGCCGCAACGGCGTCGTGACCGGCGGCGGTCAGTTTCCCGACGACCTGCGAGCCGATTCGTCCGGTACCGCCGATGACTGTCAGCTTCATGATTCTCACCTTTCGCGGCCCGCCGCGGGCGGGCCGGTTTCGCAGTGGTCGATGTGCTGAGGCCCGAGCGTGCCGACCGGCGGCCCGGTGCCGCCGCGGTTACCGCAGCGGCACCCGGGGAGCGCCGCTACCGGCGTACAGCTTTCCACCGGCCGCCCCGGTGTGGAACGGGGTGCGCGGGAGTTGATGAATTCGAGACCTGAGGGCTCTCGAGCCGGGGTGCGGAGTTCGGATCGCCGGCGGCCGGGTGCCGCGGGCGCCGATCGGTGGCCCGGCTGTCAGACTGGCCCCGCGCCCTCGTGGGGCGTCGCGGAGAACCGAGGAGAGGACGAACGAGGATGCGGGTAGTACGCGCGGTCACGGTTGCGGCGCTGCTGGGTGCGGCGGCGAGTTCCGGACCCGTCGCCGGTCCCGCGAACGCCGACACCGGGGTGGGCCGGGTCGCCTCGATCGAGACAGCGCCGCCGGCTGCCGTCCTGCCGGGGTCGGCGGCCACCGACCGGATGCTCTACACGACGACCACGGTGAACGACCGGCCGACGGTCGCCGGCGCGGCGGTCTACTTCCCACCCGGCACGCCCCCGCCCGGCGGCTGGCCGGTTATCGCGTGGGCGCACGGCACCGTCGGAATAGGCGACTCCTGCGCCTACAGCCTCGCCGGACCCAGTGCGGTCGAACGCGATCACGCCTATCTGCGTACCTGGCTGGACCAGGGTTACGCCATCGTCGCCGCCGATTACGCGGGCCTGGGCACACCGGGCGACCATCCCTATCTCAACGGGATCGTGGAGGCGCACAATATCGTCGACGCGGTGCGGGCCGCCGCCGGGCACTATCCGGCGCTGTCGAATCGCTGGGCGGTGGTCGGGCAATCACAGGGCGGCGCCGCCGCGGTGGCCACGGCCCGCCACGCCACCGACTTCGGTGGCGGCGAACTCGACTACCGAGGTGCGGTCGGTACCGGCGTCCCCGCCTATCTCGAGGATGTCTTCGGGTTGCTCGGTCCGGGTGTACCGCCGGTGGAGCTGGGACCGCACGGGACCGCCTACGTGCTCTATTTCCTCAACGGTCTGCGCACCACCCACCCGGATCTCGGTATCGAGAGCTTCCTCACCGACTCCGGCCGCCAATGGCTCGACCGGGCGCGCACCGAATGCCTGACCCCGTTCGGAGCGGAACTGGCCGCCCGGAATGTGGTCATCGGTGACCTCTTCACCCGGCCGCTGTCCGATATCCCCGATCTGCGTGCCCTGATCGGTGCGTATTTCGCACTGGCCGAATCCGGGTACGACCGTCCGCTGTTCCTCGGACAGGGTCTGCGCGATACCGATGTGGTGACGCCGGAAAACCTGCGGTTCGCCGCGGTCCTGGCCGCGAACGGGGAGCCCGTCACGCTGAGGGTCTATCCCACCGATCACAGCGGAGCAGTGAACGCCTCACTGCCGGATTCGGTCCCGTTCGTGCGGGGTCTGTTCGGCTGAGCTCGTGTGACCGGACGCGGTGCGGGATTCACTCCGAGCGGACGGTCTTCGGCGTCCCGTGCGGGTTCGTCAGCGCCATGGTCACACCGATCAGCAATACCAGCGTCAGAATGCTCAGGCCGCCCAGTAGCGGGCCCAGCACCTGGAACGCCTCGGCGCCCTGCGGATCGGCCGCCCCGCTGACCGGATGCGCGTGCATGGCGGACATCCCGGTGTAGTGCATGGTCGCGATGGCCGCCGCCATCACCAGTGCCGCGGCCACCGTGGACACCACCCCCCAGGACCGTACGCTGAACCACAGCGTGGCCGTCGCCGCGACCACCGCGATCGCCAGTGAAAGCGCCACCCGCACAGCGTCGTACTCGATATGCGCGTCGGTCTTCATGGCGTACATCCCGGTGTAGTGCATCGCGCCGATACCCAATCCGGTGATGACGCCGCCGGTCCCCAGGGTGAGTACGCCCGCCCGCGGGGCACTGGCCAAGTAGAGGCCGATACCCGTGACCACGATCGCGATCACCGCGCTGAGTACGGTGAACGGCACATCGAACCGGATCTGCGCGCCGTCGATGGAGAATCCCAGCATCGCGATGAAATGCATGACCCAGATTCCGGTTCCGCCGATCGCGAAGGCGGCCAGGACCAGCCAGCCGAACCGCCGCCGCCCGAGCCGCGCCTGTTTGGTGCACTGCAGTCCGATGGTGCAGCCCGTTGCCGACAGGAAGAACGCGAGAGCCGGTGTGAGCCAGCCGAACGCGAAGTGTTCGAGGTGCAGCATGTCCATCCAGGTCCTACCGGGCGATCCGGGTATTCGGTGTTTCGCGGGCCTCGACCGTACGACAACAGCGCCGGTGCCGTGTGCTGATCATTTGCTTGAAAGGCAGTGGTATCAATCACATTCGGGCCCGGCGTCATAGTGAATCCGCAATAGTGCGTTTCCCGGCCGGCGGGTTCCGCCCGGCTCGAACCGTGCGGATCGCGGGGCCCGCGTGACGAAAAGGACGCCGGACGCGCGTGGTTCATCGAGGGCGTGTCCGGGCCGGCGGCGCCGCACGTCGCGGGAGCCGTCTCGTTCCGGTGTTCCGGCGCATTCGGCAAGGAGGCCGGGCCGGCCGGATAACCCGTACATAACTGAGCCGCCCCCGGCCGCGGCCACGGTCGCGAGGTTCGGCCCACGCCGGTCATGACCTGGCGCAATGGCGACGGAAGGCCTCAGTGGGACACCTCACGTCCCGCGGTTGCCCCGCGACCGCTGTATCGCTGCCGGGTCCGCCCATCCGCTACGATCATGCTGCCTCTCGGTCCAGCAACCGGCCGCTGAGTGAATGGGCGCGGCTCGGCGCCGTTTCCTGTGTGATCGGAGGCCAAGGTGTCGTTGCCAGCCGCGGAGGTCCGCGCTGTTCGCGATCGGAGGCCCGGGCCCGTCCCGGGGTTCCTCGTATCGGTTCCATCGAGATGCGCGGTGTCCGGCGGTGGCCGTGCGGGGTGACACCTTCGGTGCGGAGCTCGAGCCCGTCGGTGAGACCGGCCGCCCGCCCCGGGCACCGGTGGTGCTGCTGGTGGAGGACGACCCCGGCGATGCCCTGCTCGTCGAGGAACTGGTCGCCGACGCGGAAGCCGATATGCGGCTGGTCTGGGTTCGCACGATCGCCGAGGCCGGTGCGCGGATCAGGGCGGAGGTTCCCGACTGCGTACTGCTCGACCTGGGACTGCCCGACGCCCAGGGCCTCGACGCGCTGGCCGGGGTCCGGGCCCACAACGACCAGGTCGCCGTCGTGGTGATGACCGGTCTCGATCAGGAACGCACCGGCCTGACCGCCCTGGCCTCCGGTGCCCAGGACTATCTGGTCAAGGGCCGGGTTGAACCGGAGTTGTTCGCCCGCGCGGTGCGCTACGCCATCCAGCGTAAACAGGCCGAACGCACCAGCGCGGCGCTGCAGGCCAGCCAGATGCGGGCCGCCGAGAACGCCCGGCTCGAACGCGGCCTGCTCCCCACCCCGCTCTTCGGTGCCGACCGGGCCGTGGAAGTGGTCTCGCGCTATCGGCCCGGACGGGCGCATTCGCTGCTGGGCGGGGATTTCTTCGATGTCGTCCAGGTCGGTGACGGGTCGGTGCACGCCGTGATCGGCGATGTCTCCGGACACGGTCCCGATGCCGCGGCCGCGGGGGTCGCATTGCGATTGGCCTGGCGCACGCTGGTCCTCACCGGAGTGACAGGTGAGCGGCGGCTGCGGCTGCTGGAAGAGGTACTGCTGGCCGAGCGGACCGATCGGCAGACCTTCGCCACCGCCACCAGTCTGGTCTTCGACCCCGCCACCGGACGGGTCCGGATCCGCCGCGCCGGGCACCCGGGCATGCTCCATCACACCGGCGACCAGCTGACCTGGCTGGAGGTCCCGGGCGGTGCCGCGCTGGGCTTCATGCCCGGCCGCGCGCACTGGCCCGCCACCGAGATCGAGCTGGCCGCCGACGCCGGACTGACCCTGTTCACCGACGGCCTGTTCGAAGGCCGGGTGGGCAGCCGCGGGGAACGACTCGGCGAAGACGGACTGCTCCGCGTCGCCCGGGCCATCCCCGGCTGCCATCCCGAGGATTTCGTCGACGAGCTGATCGGCCGGGTCGAGGCCCTGGCCATCGAGGCGGGTGGTCTCGACGACGACCTGGCCATCATGAACGTGCGCTGGAACCCGGCGCGGAGAGGAACGCGCCCATGACGGCACCCGACTCCCCGACGGTGGTTGGCCGGCTGACCGCACGCGCCTGGTTCCAGCTGGTCTTCGCGCTGATGATCCTCGTGGTCCTGCTGGGTGCGCTGGCGGGCGCGCGGGTGATCGCCGATACGAACGCCGTGACCGACCGGCTGGTCGAGCAGACGCAGCCCGCCTCCGCCGAGGCCTATCGGTTACAGAGCGCGCTCATCAACCAGGAGACGGGTCTGCGCGGGTACGCGATCGCCGCCGATCCGCAATTCCTCGAGCCCTACACCGAGGGCCGCCGGGATCAGACCCGCGCCACCGACCGCATGCGCGAACTGCTGGCGGGCCGCACCGATCTGCTCACCGATCTGGACTCGATCGATCAGCTGTCGCAGCAGTGGCGGACCGACTATGCCGATCCGCTCGCCGCCAGCGGCACCACGACCGATGCCCGGGAACGCGCCGCTGCCACCGCGGTGCGCGCCAAGGCCGTATTCGATCAGCTGCGCACCGTGTTCACCGCGCAGAACGAACACCTGATGGCCGCGGTCGCGGCCGACCGCGAGGCGCTCGAACACGCGCGGACCATCCGCAACCTGGTCCTGGTGGGCATGGTGCTGGTGTTCCTGTTGACCGGCACCGCGCTGACCGTGCTGCTGCGCCGGCTCGTCGTGCGGCCACTGGCCGAACTCACCGAATCCTCGTTGCGGGTGGGCAACGGCGAATTCGACCATCACATCGACCCCCGGGGACCCGCCGATATCGCGCAGGTGGCCGAAGCGGTGGAGGAGATGCGCCGGCGAATCGTCGCCGAACTCGCCTCCTCACAGTCCAGCAGCGACCGCCTGCGCAAGCAGACGGTGGAGCTCGACCTGCAGACCGAGGAGCTGCGGCGGTCCAACGCCGAGCTGGAACAGTTCGCCTATGTGGCCTCTCACGACCTGCAGGAACCGCTGCGCAAGGTGGCGTCGTTCTGCCAGCTGTTGGAGAAGCGCTACGCCACCCAGCTCGACGATCGCGGGAAGCAGTACATCGATTTCGCGGTCGACGGTGCCAAACGGATGCAGGTACTGATCAACGATCTGCTTACCTTCTCCCGGGTCGGCCGGGTGGGCGATACCGCCGAACCGGTACACCTGGAGCGGCCGCTGGACAAGGCATTGAACAATCTCTCGGCCTCGATCGAGGAGACCGGTGCCGTGGTCGAACGGCCCGCGGAACTGCCCGAGATCGTGGGTGACCCCACCCTGCTGACCATGCTCTGGCAGAACCTGATCAGCAACGCCATCAAGTTCCGCACCCCGGATCTGGCGCCGGTGGTCCGCATCGAGCTGGGGCAGCAGGCCGGTGAACCGGGTGATCAGGTGTTCTCGGTGACCGATAACGGAATCGGGATCGCACCGGAATTCGCGGAGAAGGTGTTCGTCATCTTCCAGCGCCTGCACGCCCGCGACGAGTACAGCGGCACCGGTATCGGGCTCGCGGTCTGCAAGAAGATCGTCGAGTACCACGGTGGGCGAATCTGGATCGATACCGCGCACACCGGTGGCACCCGGATCTGTTTCACCCTGTGCTCCGCCGATACGGTGGCGGACGCCGATCCCGCGGCCGCCGACGCCGACGCCGGCACCGATGAACCCGTCGGCGCCGGTGTGGCCGGTCCCGCCGCCACCCGTACCGACCATGAAGGAGCGAAAGCATGACGATACCCGGCCAGCCCATCGATATCCTGCTCGTCGAGGACGATCCGGGTGACGAGCTGATGACCAGGGAGGCCTTCGAAGACAACAAGATCGGCAATACCCTGCACGTCGCCCACGACGGCCAGGAGGCACTGGATTTCCTGTACCGGAACGGGGAATACGGCGACGCTCCCCGCCCCGACCTCATCCTGCTCGATCTGAACCTGCCGAAATACGACGGCCGGCAGGTGCTGGAGAAGATCAAGGCCGATCCCGACCTCGCCCATATCCCCGTGGTCGTGCTGACCACCTCGGCCGCGGAGGAGGACATCCTGCGCAGCTACAAACTGCACGCCAACGCCTACGTGACCAAACCGGTGGATCTCGACCAGTTCGTGGCCGCGATCAAGCAGATCGACGATTTCTTCGTCCAGGTGGTGCGGCTGCCCCGCGGCCAGTAGCCGCGGGGCGCTATCAGGACGCGGAGCTGCTGCCCGGAGCCAGCGCCGCGTCCAGTGAGCCGTACACCGCCAGCAGCTTGTCCAGCCCGGTCAGTTCGATCGGCCGCCGGACGGCCTCCGACGCCACCACCCGCAGGCCGCCGGTTACGGCGGCTTCGGAGATCACCAGCAGCACGCTCAGACCGGCCGAGCCGAGGAATCCGACCTCGGACATATCCACGATCATCGGCTTGCCGCCGCGCTGGATCTCCTCGAGCGCCGATTGCAGCTGTGGCGCCGAGGCCATATCCACCTCACCGTGCACGGTGACGATCGCGATGCCGTCTTCGGTGTGCTCCCGCACATCGAGGATGCGGGACGCGCTGTCGCCGCTCATCGCCGGCCTCCCAGCTCGCAATTCGCCACTTTCTCACCTCTGCAGCATCGAGGCCCCGCCGCATGACGCGGCAGGGCCGTAAGCGGTATCCGCAGTAAACTTACCCGATCGGGAGCCCGGCGGTCATCGCAGCCGTCCAGGTCAGCCGGGCTCCGCGAAACACCGCCCGGTCGGGGGGCGCCGCCGGGTCCCGGGAGAGTGATCACCGCCGCTCGATCGCATGCGCCCTTGCCGAATGGGTATGGCTAAGGCGAGCACGCACTCGAGCCGCGGACCGGCACCACCCCCGACGTCCGCCGCCGAGACCCTGAGGAGGCGATGAGGTGACGATGTCCCGCCCGTCAGGACTGGACAGTCCGGCGCGCAGCACGGTCCTGGAGTTCCCGGCCCGGCCAGAGCAACTGGCCGAAGTCCGGCATGCCGTGAAGGAATGGCTTGCCGGTATCCCGCTCGACGAGCGCCGCACCTACGACATTCTGCTCGCGGTGGGTGAGGCCTGCGCCAATGCCGTCGAACACGGCCATCGCGGCGATGGCGGCACGATCCGGTTGTCGGGTGCTGTCGACCCGTCCGGTTTGCGCATCACCGTCGCCGATCACGGCAGCTGGAAAACACCCGACCATCGCCCGGATACCGCCCGGGGCCGGGGTATGGCCATCATCCGGGCGTTGATTCCCGATGTGGACGTCGTGTGCGCGCCGCACGGCACCACCGTCGATATGCGGATACCGCTCACCCGGCCGGACGATTCGTCGGCGGATTGACCCGTTCCGGATAAGGGCCGGGTTTCGCGGCGCCGATTTCGCTCGCCGTCCCATTTTGGCAGACCGGGATATGCCGGGAGAGTGCCCGGCGGGTAACCGAATTTTTGTTCGGGGCCACCGGATCACGTGAACACTATTCCGTTCTGAATTCTTTGTCCGTTATTGGGCTATTCGTATATTCCGCGAAGAAAGGCGATGCGCCACCGGACCGGCTCTTCCGGAAATCGGTCATGGCCGCGGCGCGGATCCTGGTCGACAACACGGATCGCGCGGCCTTCGAGGACGAGAATCATATCGCCGGTATGGTCCGGCCGACGCTGTCGCTGGGGCCTCAGCGCAGTCTGCTGGAAACGCTCGAAGAGGTCGCCGAGGTGTATTCACTGGGCCAGATCGCCTCTGAGTGGGTGGCCGTGACCATATCGACCGGCCCATGCGCCTGGGAGAGCAGCGGGACACCGGCGCGACGGCGGGTTGACCGGAGCGGTCGCCGATCCCGGGATACGCCGCGGAAATTCCGTGAGCGGCGCACGGATCGGGGTATACGGTCCGCGTAACCACTTGGAGGTGGCTCGATGGCCGAGAACGACGGTACCGAATACAACCGGGTGACCCCGGTCAACCCGGCGGACCCACTGGATCCGTCGAGTCCGCTCAACCCGATGAATCCGATCGACGCGGACGATCTGGTGAACCCCGAGGGCTCGGTTGTGCCCGTGGTCCCGATCGCCGAGGAGAATTCCATGCGCAGTAGCTGGTTGTGGCCCACCGTTCTGATCTTCGGACTGGTCGTCGGAGTGGCCCTGGTGGTGATGATCCTGGTGAGCACCGCCGATTTCGGTTCCGAACCGGTGCCCACGGGGACGCCCACCCCCGGCACCTGTCAGCCGTCCTGTTCGGACGCGCCTGCGCCGCCGGCTCCGTGACGCGCCGGAATCCAGTGCACTGAACATTGCTGAAAGTCGTGGTGGAAGGCGTTTTCCGGGCTCGGTGCCCCGCGTTCCACCCATCCGGGCCCGGCGTGGATCCGAATGTGAAACGACAGCATCTCTTTCAGGATGAAAGGCGATAGATGGGCACCGGCAAGCACAGAGCAGTCAGTCCGCGTCGGCGGAAGGTGGGGTCCATGGTCGTAGCGGGGGCGGTCCCGGTGGTTGTGGCCCTGGTGGGCAACGGCACAGCGAATGCCGATACCGGAGCCGTGATTCCGGTGAGCGGTACCGAGAACGCCGACCCCGCGGTGTTCTCCACTCCGGCCGCCGAAGGAGTTCCCGGCGTGGCCGGCGCCGAGGCGGCCGATACCGGAGAGTGGCCGTACGCCGAGGCTCCCAATGTCCGGCCCTATCTCGGGCGGCACATCCCCGACGACACCCTGAGCTCGCTGCAGTGGGCGCGGCCGGTGCCGGCGGGGGAGTACCTGTCGCCGCTGGAGGTCCTGCACGCGCCCGGGCCGGTCGATCCGGTGCCGCCGATCGCGCCGCCGCCGGGAGCCCTGCGGTTCGGGGATGTGCAGGTGCAGTCGCCGGAATGGCTGCCCCGTGAGCACGCCGTGCAGATCAACGACGGTGCCGCGCTCACGGAGGCGAACTTCGCCACCTTCCTCGATTCGGTCGGGATGGAACGCACCCGCTCGGATCGGGTGGCCGGCCAGACCCTGGGGGCCGCCGCGTTGGGCGCGGCCGCGGGGGCGGTGGCATCGGCCCCGTTCGCGGCGATCGGCGCCGGTGTGGGCGGTGCGATCGGGTTCGCGGTCGGCGTACCGTTCGCGCCGATCGGACTGGCGGCGGTGCCGGTGGGCGCGGCCTACGGCGCGGCCCTGATGTCGGTGCCGCTGGCGACCATCGGTGCCGGAATCGGTGCGGGTCTCGGCGCGGCGCACGCGTTGAGCGCGCCGCCGCGGGCCCTCGCCCCGGCGCCGGACCTCGGCGCCTCCCTGCCCGGCGCGACCCAGGGCTGATCGGCGCCGGCCGTCCGGCGAACCGGATCGGCGCCGTGCTCGCCGGGGAGCGTCCGGTAGCCGCGGCTCAGGCGGAGTGCGGGAGACTGGTGAGCGCGCGGACTGCGTCCGCGAGCGGGATCATCCGCTGCGGCTGTTCGCTCATCAGACCCATCTCCACATATTGGCGGATCAGCATGGAGGCGGTCATACCCTGTTCGGCGGCCTTGCGCCGGACCCGGTCGCGCATCTCCGGGGACCATTTGAACGAAGTGGGCACCATGCCCTGCTCGATCCGGTCGGCGGCCGGCGGCAGCGCCGGTGCCGGGGCGGCATCGTCGTAGCGCAGCGAATCCAGGAAATCCCCGGCGGCCTCCGGTGTGCGCGGAAAGCCGGGGGCGGGGTCGTTATCGATCATCTCGGTTCGCCTCCCATGCGGTGTACTCGGCGAGTTGACGTGGTCGCATCGGCAGCGCCAGCAGAATCTGCCACCGGGAATCGGCGCGTAGCCACCGCAGGACCACCACGAGTGCGCGGCCGTCGCCGGTGCGCCCCCATACGGTGGGTATCGAAAGTCCCTCGCGGCCGGTCGCCGTGCGGGGCCATCGCTGCGGGGAGTACAGCACCTCCATCACTTCCCAGGGCTCGACGCCGCTGCGGTCGAGAAGCTCGTACGCTCCAATCCACCATTCGTACTGCCCATGTGCCACGGGTTCCAACCATAATACTCCGGTATTACCCCGCAAGCCCAGTGGTCGGCACCGGTGTCCGGGCCCGGGGTACCGGGCGGGGGTCACCGGCGCCGAGCTGGTCAGGCGCTCGCCGGTACCGGAGTGTTCTGCCGGGCCGCGACCCACCACCGGCCGCCCTCGCGGACCAGTACGTACAGGGCGACCATCGCCGGATCGCGGTCGATGAGCGTGCCATCGGCGGTGGTGGCCCGGGCGGCCTTGTGGGCGAAAGCGATATCGGGGCGCAGGAAGACGATATCGGTCACGTCGTAGCGGACGTAGGAGTCCTTCAGGAAGCCGGCCAGTCCGCGCTCGCCGGCGTCCAGGAGCGCCGGATAGCCGCGGATCACCGCGCCGGCCGCATTTCCGGCGGCGGCGTTCGCGATGAACCCGCCGACCATGCGGACGGCATCGTTGGTGTTGTATCCGCTCTCGACATCGGCGACGAGTCGCTCGATCTCGGCGATATCGGCGGTGTGGTCGGTCGTGGTGTCCTCGACCGTGGGCCGGCCGGAGTCGGTGCTGTCGTTCATAGGACCAGCATCGAACCTCGACATAGATTCAGGTCAAGTCCGGGTGGGCCGCCGTATGCCACCGGCCGGAACGCCGGGGCCGGTCAGCGGAGCCGAACCGTCGCCGTCGCCCGGCCGAAGATCCGGCGGCCGTGGTGCTTGGCGGTGATGGCGACGGTCGCGGTACGGCGGTCCGGATCCATGCTCTTGACCTTGCCGGTGAACTCCACCTCCGCGCCCTCCCGGGTCACGAAGACCGGGCTGGTGAGGCGGACCGCGTATTCGCGCATCGCACCCGGATCACCCAGCCACGAGGTCACGAACCCTGCGCCGAGACCGATCGTCAGCATGCCGTGCGCCACCGGGGAGTCGAGTTCGACGAGCCCGGCGACCTCCTGGCTCCAATGGATCGGATTGGGATCCCCGGAGACCCCCGCGTAGTTCACCAGATCACCCTGATGCAGCCGGACCACCCGCGGCGGCAGTTCGTCGCCCACCGCGACCTCGTCGAAGGCTCGGGTGAACGGTCCCGCCGGGAGTGGCGCCGGATCGCCCGCGCCCACGGCCCGGGCCGGATCCGGTCTCCGGGCGGCCGGTGCCGGGGTGGCGCTGCCCGGCCGGAAACCGTGCATGAGGACCCGCTCGCCGATATCGGCCGGACCGGACTCGACGCCGGTGCGGCCGACGATACTGATCTGCGAGGACAGCACCGGTTCACCCAGGGCATCGGTGACCAGGCTCTCGAACCCGATCAGATCGCCGCCGAAGGCCTGCCGGAACGAATCGAGACGGATCTCGAAATGCAGGTGGTCACCGGCGCGGATCGGTCTGTGATAGCGAACGACCTGATCGGTCTGCATGATCTGGCTGAGATCGTAACCGGCCATCACCGATTCGAACATCTGTGTCTGGGCCAGGAATCCGGGCACCGAAAAGAAGGTCGGCGGGGCGATGAGGCCACCGTAACCGAATTCGATACCGGCGTCCTCGGACCAGTGCACAGGGTGATGGTCCTGTACCGCGCGTGCGAATTCGCGGATTTTCTCCCGTCCTACTACATAGTGGTCCCGAGCATGAAAGCTGCGTCCTACCGGCATTTCCGGAGCGGATTCGGCCGGGGTGAATTCCCCAGGGGGAGAAACAATTACATCATCCAGTGGCACGATGGCGCACTCTACCTCTCGAACGTCGCCGCGGCAGCGCGTGCGCGCGGGCACGGACCGGTGCCGGCCGGTGATTCAGCCGATATTCGCGGACAGGTCGGGCAGCATCCGCAATGCCTGGTCGGCCCAGTTGTTCCAGGCGTGGATACCGTACGCGGGGAAGTCGTAGTGCACATTGCCCGCACCCAGAGTCGCCATCCTGACCTGGAAGGCCCGGGTGTTCACCAGGGCGAGTGCCTCGAGTCCCATCCCGTTGACGGTGCCGATACTCGGGGCATCGGTCGCGGCGGGGATACCGCTCGCCGCCGAGACCCAGAGGCGGGTGTTGTTCGCGACCAGTCGCGGCGCCGCGACGAAGGGGTCGATCCGCAGCCATTTGGGGTCCCACGGGGCGGCCATGGCATCCACGTTGTACCCACCCGCGTCGATCATCGCGACCCGGATCGCCTCCCGCATACCCGGTGCCGAGATGTTCAGGTACCCGGAGTAGGAGCCGGCGAAGCTGAACTGACCGGGGTACTGTGCGGCCAGGGTGAGCGCGGCGCTACCGCCCATGGAGAGACCGAAAACGCCGTTGCGCCCGCTCGCGAACCCCAGGCGGTCGCGTAATGCCGTGGGCAGGTCGCGAGTGAGGAAGGTCTCCCAGGTGTAGCGGGTGGATTTCCCCGGGCCGTCCGCCAGCACCTGCAGACCGCCCGAGCCCGAAGCCGATCCGGAGGACGACCCGTTGCCCGACCCCGTTCCCGGCGGTATGCCCAGGAAATTGCTCGGTGCGTTCCAGTCGGTATAGAAACTGGACCGCCCGCCGACGGGCATCACCACATTGATATTCCACTTGGTGAATTCCCGGGCGATATCGGTATCGATTTCCCAGCCGCTGAGGTCTTCGCGGGCGCGCATACCGTCGAGGGCGTAGACGACCCGCGAGGTATTGCCGTCCGCCGCCCGGAAGATCCGCGATTTCACCGGACCCATTTCCGAATCGACCCAGAAATCCATTCCGGCCGGGTCGAACGCCGCCCGGGCGGTCGGGGTGGCGGCGCCGAACAGCGACAAGGTCAGGAACAGTACCGCGAGGGCGGCCGTGGCGGGCCGGAACCGGCGGTGGACGGGGTGCCGGGGTGACAGGGTGGGCATGACTGGAGCGGGCCTTTCATCCGGGTGAGCACGGGACCGGGCGGGCAGGCGTATGCCTGCCCGGCGGTTCCGACCGATGCCGGCGGACGCGTGGCACTGCCACGGCGCCGGCATACCGTCCGGATGTCGCTCCGGATGAAGACGCCGTTACCTGTTTGTGATCTTACTCGCGATGGACCCGCCCGCGATATGACCCAGCCGGCGCCGTCCTACGACCTTCCTGCGGCCGGGGCCACCGGATCGGTGGGCCGGCTACTGGTGGGCCTTCTTGTAGGCGTCGACGACCTCGGCCGAGATCCGGCCACGGGTCGATACCTCGATACCGTTCTTCCTGGCCCATTCGCGGATGGCCTGGGTCTGCTGGGTCGCGCCGGCCTGCGGGAGATGCCGCTTACCCTTCGGGGCCCGGCCGCCGACCTTGCGGGCGTGGGCCGCCCAGGCGCCGAGGATGCCGCGCAGCTTCTCGGCGTTCTGGGCCGAGAGGTCGATCTCGTAGGCGACACCGTCGAGAGCCAGTGTGACCGTTTCCTCGGCCTGGGAACTGCCGTCGAAGTCGTCGACCAGCTCAACGATGACCTTGCGCGCCATACAATCCTCCGGGGGTGGGCAGATGATCTGAACAATGGTAGGCGAATCCCGGGGCCCGGCTCGAATCGGAGGCACCCGATGCCCCGGCCACTGTGCGTGTGCTAATGCGGTGGGCCAGTGCGTGTTCGGAGTGGCCGGCGGGCCCGCCGGGACACCTCCGTGCCGCGGATTCGTGCCTGGTGGCGGGTGCCGGGAAGACGATCGGCACGTCCCGCGTTGGCCCGGAGGTGGAACTGTCGCTACTGGATCGATCGCGGACCCGGGTGGGTGAACCCGAAGCGGCCGCGCTCGCCCATACCGTCGGCCGGGCGGTCGCCGCGGAGGCGTCCGGTTATCGGCGGTTCTGGGTGGCCGAACACCACGCGGTACCGGGGATCGCCTCCGGCTCGCCGCCGGTGCTGATGGCCGCGCTCGGCGCGCGTACCGCCTCGATCCGGATCGGCGCGGGCGGGGTGATGCTGCCGAATCATCGGCCACTGGTCGTCGCCGAACAGTTCCTGATGCTGGAGGCGCTGTATCCGGGCCGCGTCGATCTGGGTCTGGGCCGCTCCCCGGCATTCACGGCCCCGGTGCGCCGGGCCATGCGGCAGGTCGAGGGGGAACCGGACCGTTTCGAGGCCGACGTCAGGGAATTACTGAGCTACTTCGACGGGACGGCGGCGGTCACCGCCCACCCGGTGAGCGCGGCGGCTCCTCCCGCCTTCATCCTGGCCACCGGCCGGGGATTGGAGATCGCGGCCCGGCTCGGGCTACCGGCGGTGGTCGGCGGGCCGATTCTGCACAGTGACGAGCTGGACACGGCACTCACGCGGTACCGGCGCGGGTTCGTACCGGGACCGCACGCGGACCGGCCCGAAATCCTGATCGCATCGGAGGTCCTGGTCGCCGAGTCCGACGAGCGGGCCCGGGAGCTGGCATTACCCGAGGCCTGGGCGATGGCGAGGGCGCGTGGCACCGGCGAATTCCCGCCGCTGGAACCGGTGTCGTCGATCGTGTCCCGGCGGTGGAGTGCGCAGACCCGGCGTCGCGTGGACGCGAGCCTGGCCACCGCGACGGCGGGATCTCCGGCCACGGTCCGCCGACTGCTCGAAGAACTCGCCGAGCGGACCGGCGCCACCGGCCTGCTCGCCACGACCTCGACCTACGACCGGGACGCACTCGCCTGGTCGGACGCCGCGCTGGCCGGGATCGTGCACGGCCGGGCCGCGGGTCCGGCCGCTACGGAGCCGCCAACCGCCGGATCTCGGTCACCAGCAGCTCCGGTTCGGTGATCGGCGCGTAGTGCCCGGATTCGGGTGCGACGATATGCCGCCCGGCCGGGGACAACGCGGCCCGGTGGGCGTGCGAGGCATTCGCGATCGCGCGGATCCGGGTGCTCATCCCGTCGCCCGGACGGCCGCCCGACACCACCGTGACCGGGATATCGCCCAGCTCGGGCGGATCGTCGCGCCAGCGTTCGAGGTCGTCGAGATAGGTCCGGCTCTGGTCGGCCTGGGTTCGGATGATCCCGGGCGCGAACGCCTCCCGTTCCAGGTCGGCACCGACATCCGCCGGAACCGCTTTCACCATCCAGCGGAAGAGCAGTTTCAACGCGCCTGTGCGCGCGAGCACTCCGTTGACGGCGATCATCACTCGCTCGGCCCGCCGGAAAGCGCGGCCGAACAGCATCTCCGCGGCCTCGTCGGTGGGGTCGACCAGCACCAGCCCGGCCACGGCCGCGGGCCGACGGGAGGCGGCCAGCCGCACCAGGGGCCCGCCGGCGCTGTGCCCGACCAGAACGAACGGTCCGTCGCCGAAATGGTCGAGGACATCGACCAGATCCGTGACGGCGACCACT
>NZ_JBSFRU010000021.1:0-37659 GCF_053589395.1 Nocardia sp. NPDC003345 | reverse complement strand
GCGCAGCGCGTCCTTCTTCGCCTCGATTTCGCCGTCGAATCCGATACCGGCGGCCAGCCAGGGGATCACGATGGCGTCGGTGACACCGGCGTCGTACTGCTCCTGGTAACCGTCGCGGCCGAACTTGTCGATGCATACGGCCTGGATCTCGAACGGCTCATCGGCCCGCCCGAACTCCGCCCGCAGCTCGCCCAGCCGGGCGATGGTGCTCTGCAGATCCTCGAACTTCATCATCGCCGAGGTCCAGCCGTCGCCGACCTTGGCCGCGCGCTTCAGCGCGACCTCGGTATGGCCGCCGACGTAGAACGGGACCGGTTCGCTCGGCGCCGGGCTCATCTGCAGCTCGTCGAAATCGAAGAACTCGCCGTGGTACTCGGCCATCCCGCCGGCCAGTACCAGCTTGATGACCTCGATCATCTCGTCGACCCGGGCGCCGCGGCGCGCGTAGGGCACCCCGCACCATTCGAATTCCTCCGGCGCCCAGCCGATCCCCACACCGAAGCCGAACCGGTTGTTCGACAGATTCGCCACCGACCCGACCTGGCGGGCGAGCAGCAGCGGATTACGCGAACCGAGTTTGAGGACATTGGTGTAGAAGCGCAGCCGCGTGGTCACCGCGGCCATGGCGGTCGCGGCGATCAGCGGATCCACCCACGGGGTCTCCGGGCCCCAGAAGCGGCTGCCGTCGGGGGTGTACGGATATTTCGCCGCCTGCGACTTCATATAGAACAGCGAGTCCGGCAGGGCGATGGAGGTGAATCCCACCTCCTCCGCGGTCCGGGCCAGTTCCGGCAGCTGTTCCAGCGGGCTCAGCGCGATCCCGAGACTGAATTGCAGAGTCATCGACGTTCCGATCCGACGACCCACATCGAGAAGTACTGCGAACCACCGCCGTACGCGTGGCCCACGGCCTTGCGCGCGTTCTCGACCTGGTAGTCACCCGCCCGGCCCATGACCTGTTTGGCGGCCTCGGCGAACCGGATCATGCCGGAGGCGCCGATCGGGTTGGACGAGAGCACGCCGCCCGAGGGGTTCACCGGCAGGGTGCCGCCGATCTCGGTCTCGCCTTTGTCGGTGAGTTTCCAGCCGTCGCCCGGGGCGGCGAATCCGAGGTTCTCCAGCCACATCGGCTCGAACCAGGAGAACGGGACGTAGATCTCGGCGGCGTCGATCTCGGCGAGCGGGTCGGTGATCCCGGCCTGCGCCCACAGCGCCTTGGCCGCAACCTGTCCGGCCTGCGGATTCACCTGGTCGCGCCCGGCGTAGGCCAGCGGTTCGGTGCGCATCGCGGTGGCGTGGATCCAGCCGACCTTCTTACCGGACGCCTCCATCGCGGTCGCCGACTGCTCGCCGCCGATCACCACCGCGCAGGCGCCGTCGGAGGAGGGGCAGGTCTCGTCGAAACGGATGGGGTCCCACAGGACCTGGGAGGCCAAAACCTCTTCCATGGTCTTGTCGCCCTGCTGGAGATGCGCGAACGGGTTCTTCGCGCCGTTGCGGCGATCCTTGGCCGCGACCATCGCGCCCACGTGCAGCGGCGCGTTGGACCGCCGGATATAGGAGCGGACATGGGGTGCGAAGTAGCCGCCCGCGCCGGCGCCGACCGGCATGGTGAACGGCACCGGAATCGACAATGCCCACATGGCGTTCGACTCCGACTGCTTCTCCCAGGCGATCGCGAGTACTCGCTCGTGCACACCGCCCTGCACCAGATTCGCGGCCACATTGGCGGTCGACCCGCCGACCGAACCGGCGGTGTGTACCCGCAGCAGCGGTTTACCGGGAGCGCCCAGCGCGTCGGCCATGTACAGCTCGGGCATCATCATGCCCTCGAACATGTCCGGTGCCTTGCCGATGACGATGGCATCGATATCAGCCATGGTCAGTTCGGCATCGGCCAGGGCCCGGTCGATGGCCTCCCGGCACATCCCGGCCATGGTGACATCGCCGCGTTTGGCGACGTGATGGGTCTGTCCGGTGCCCAGCACCGCGGCGGGAAAACTCATCGGCGGGCCTCCGAATCCAGGACGGTCACAAGGTTCTGCTGCAGCGCCGGACCGCTGGTGGCGTGTGCCAGGGTGCGGCCGGCTTCGCCCGCCATGATGGGCAGCGCGGCGTAGCCGATGCGCTCGAGCCCGGTGGCGAACATGGGGTTGGCGGCCAGTGCGCCGCCGGAGGGGTTGACCTTGGTCTCGGGTTTCAGTCCGAGGGCCTCGGTCAGGATGAGCTGCTGGTGGCTGAACGGCGCGTGCAGTTCGGCGACGTCGATCCCGCTGGTATCGCCCCCGGTCAGCGCCTGCCCCGCGGCCGCCGCCGACGGGGAGACGGTGAGATCGCGGGCGCCCAGCACGCTGGAATCGATGCGATGCGACATTCCGGTGATCCAGGCGGGCCGTTCGGTCAGTTCCCGTGCGCGGTCGCCCACGGCCAGCACGATCGCGGCCGCACCGTCGGTGATCGGCGCGCAGTCGTGGGCCCGGAGCGGGTCGGCGACGTAATCGCCGGCCAGCAGCTCGTCGACAGAGGTGCCGTCGATCGTGTGCGCGGCCGATACCGCCGCCATATCCCGCTCGGTCCAGCGGCCGGAGTCGAGTCCGGCCCGGGCCTGCAGACCCGCGATGGCCAGCGAATCCGGCCACAGCGGGGTGACCAGGTACGGGTCGAGCTGGGTGGTGAGCACCTGGCGCAGGGTGCTCGCCGAGGATTTACCGAATCCGTACACCAGCGCGGTTTCGGCCTGCCCGGAGCGCAGTTTCACCCACGCCTCGTACAGGGCCCAGGCCGCGTCCATCTCCACGTGGGATTCGTTGATCGGCGGCACCGCGCCGATCGAGTCGATGGCGGAGATGAATGAGAACGACCGGCCGGCCAGGTAGTCCGAGGAGCCGGAGCACCAGAAGCCGATATCGGATTTGGTGATGCCGAGCTGGTCGTAGAGCTGCTGGAAGCAGGGCACCAGCATCTCCACACCGTTGGTGGTGCCGTAGGTCTCCGAGACATGCGGTGCGTGCGCGAAGCCGACGACGGCGATCTCGGTGGCGTTGTCGATGGAACGCTCGGTGATGGTCACGCGGGGAGCCCTCTCACAGGTGATGCTTGTAGGTGTCGTAGTCGGCATCCGGCTCGCCGGTCGGCTCGAAATGGTCGATATTGGCCATCGTGAAGTCCCACTCCTCGCGGGGCTTCCAGACCACCTTGACCCGCATACCCATCCGCACCTCGCTCGCGTCGCAGCCGAGCACCAGATGCAGGAACGGGATATCCGCCCCGTCGAGCAGCACATACGCCGCCACATAGGGCGGTTTGATCCGCTGCCCGAGGAACGGCACGTTCACGATGCAGAAAGTGGTGACCGTGGCGGTTTCGGCCAGTTCGACCGTTTCCGCGGTGGACCGCCCGGTCATGGGGTCGACGCCGCGCGGCGGGAAGTACACCTTGCTGTCGGAGTCGGCCCGGGCGCCGATGAGCTTGCCCTCTTTGAGACCGCGCAGGAAGGTGCTCTCCTCGGGGGAGGCGGTGTGCTTGTAGTCCATCCCGATCGGCGTGACGATCCCCGTGACCGGATCCGCGTCCGCGTTCGCGGCGGGCTCGGCCGTCGGAGTCTCGCCCGGCTCGAAGCACACGATGTCGTGGATGGTGCCGGTGAGTTCGGCGGCCCAGCGCGCGGTCACGCGCATACCGGTGCTGATCTCGTCCGGGCTCTGCACATCCACCGCGTGCAGCAGCGCGGTATCGGCTCCGTCGAGCTGGATCAGCGCGTAGGCGAACGGCCGGTCGAAGGGCTGGCCCGGCAGCGGGTCGCGCACCCAGCTCCAGGACTTCACGGTGCCGACGGTGGCGACCTCGACGAACTCTGTGAGCGGTTCGGCGGTCACCGGGTCGAATTCGGCCGGCGGTACGAGTACCCGGCCATCCGTTCCTCGGTTACCGAAGACGCGCCGCTCGCGCAGGCCGGTAAGGAACTTGCCGATGATGGGTCCCACGGAGCGCGTGTAGTCGAACTCCATCCGCAAGGGCGCACTGAGCACATCGCTCGGTTTCAGTCCTGGCGGGCGTTCCTGCGTAATTACCGTGGGTGCAGTATTCCCATGAGTCACGATATCGAGTAGAACAGGTTCTTATTCTGCTGGCAAGCAGTAGGCCGGAAAGGGGTCGGATGTGAAGTTCGGATTGCAGCTCGGATACTGGAGCGCCGGACCGCCGGAACATGCCGCCGAAGTCGTCGTGGCGGCCGAGGAGGCCGGGTTCGACGCCGTGTTCGCCGCCGAGTCCTGGGGCTCGGACGCGTTCACGCCGCTGGCCTGGTGGGGTTCGGCGACCGAGCGGGTGCGGCTGGGCACCTCGGTGGTGCAGTTGTCCGCGCGGACACCCACCGCTACCGCGATGCACGCCCTGACCCTCGACCATCTCAGCGGCGGCCGGGCCATCCTCGGACTCGGCGTCTCGGGTCCGCAGGTGGTGGAGGGCTGGTACGGCCAGCCGTTTGCCAAACCGTTGCAGCGCACCCGCGAGTACGTCGATATCGTGCGCAAGGTCTTGGCCCGGCAGGGCCCGGTGACCAACGACGGCCCGAACTACCCGCTACCCTTCAACGGTCCCGGCGCGACCGGTCTGGGTAAACCGCTCAAGCCGATAACCCATCCGCTACGTGCGGATCTGCCGATCTGGCTGGGCGCCGAGGGACCGAAGAACGTCGCCCTCACCGCTGAGATCGCCGACGGCTGGCTCGCCATCTACTACACGCCGCGGATGGCGGGCGTCTACAACGAATGGCTCGACGAGGGCTTCGCCCGCCCGGGTGCCAGGCGTTCGCGGGAGGACTTCGAGATCGCCGCGACCGCGCAGGTGATCATCACCGACGATGTCGCCTCGGAGATCGAGCGGATGCGCTGGATCACCTCGCTCTACATCGGCGGGATGGGTGCACCGGAACTGAACTTCCACGCGCAGGTGTACCGCCGGATGGGTTACGAGAAGGAGGTCGACGAGATCGGCACCCTCTTCCAAGCCGGTAAGAAGGCCGAGGCCGCGGCCGCCGTTCCGGACGAGTTGGTGCTGGAGACGGCGATCATCGGGAACGAGGCGCAGGTCCGCGAGCAGATCGGGGTCTGGGAGGCTTCCGGGGTCACGATGCTGCTGGTTTCGGTGCCCGATTTGGAGCAGTTGAAGCGGTTGGCGCCATTGGTCGCCACCCTGTGAACTTGTTTCAGAAATGCCCCCTGCCGCCGACCTCCGGGCCCTCCCGGTGGTCGGTGGGCCGCATCCCCGGCGGAATGGGCGCAGACGCGGCAGCGCTCACCGCGCCGATTTCGCATTCGCCGCGCTCGACCACCCCGACGTGTTCTCGGGGTGGACGCTGCCGCAGCTCTGCTTGTGCACGTGGACAAATGTCCGATAACGTCGCCATGAGCTCGCGGGGGCGGAGGAGCCGGTCCGGCCTGCGGTAGCGGAGTTCCGGTATCGGCGCAAGGGAACGAATTTGAGCAGCTTGCGAAGGTCGGCGGGTGCCGTGCTGGCCGGGGTGGGGGTGGTCCTGGTCGTGACGGGGTGCGGGACGTCCACCGGTGGAACCGGAGAGCCGTCCGGGGCAGTCGTCACCTCGGCGGCGCCGGTGGTGCCGAGTGGGTTCGATCCGTGCACCGATATCCCGCAGGAGGTGCTGGATTCGGAAGGCTTGCGGTCGACCAATAGTTCGACCTCCACTGACGAGATGCGACGTGGTGATTTCGCCTGGAGCGGTTGTCGGTGGGTCGTTTTGGACGGCTACTCCGCGAGTATCAGTGCGACGAATCTGACTGTCGATAAGGTCCGTGAGAAGGACGTGCCCGGGGCGCGGGAAGCAGTGGTGCATGGCCGGGCGGTCGTTATCGCGCAGCACGCCGGGCCGACCAGTTGCACGTTGAACGCAGAGATAGAAGGGGGGAGTCTCGAATTCCTCGTCGACAACCCACCATCTCGTGCAAAGACTGGGGATCAGCACCCCTGCGATATTGCAACGCGACTCGCGGAGAAGGTACTACCTCTGCTCCCAGCGGGAGCCTGAAGGTGCGAACGAGGGGCGGAAGCGGGGTGGGCAATGGCAGATGAGAACACGCGCCCTATGCAGGGCATGATCGATGCGGCTGGCGATGGACGATTGTCGGTGTCCTTCAACAGCGATGTTCGGATGAATGCGGAGGAATTCGTCTACATCGACCGCGATTGTGAGGCGATGAAACTCAAGATTCAGGAGCTGCAGAATATCGCGGAGGGGATCGCGGGTCGTGAGGCCTGGGGTCTTGGTGAGGACCCGGGCAGCTGGATACAGACCGGTAAGGTGCTGGTCTCTCGTTTTCGGAACAAGGTGCAAGGCGACGCGTCGGGGAACAGTGTGCACGCCATCCTGGAGCGGCACTATCAGATCGTGGACAGTATTCAGCAGCTGCATCGCACGATAGCGCAGCGCTACCTGGACACCGACAGCGAATTCGCCGCGCGGTACAACGAGGTCATGGCGTCCGCCCCGCAGGGATTGCAGGTACCGAAGTGAGTGATCTCAGCTACGAGCAATCGCTGATCCTGAAGAACTGCGCGCGGGAGAACCCCACCGCGCATTCGCATACCGAGATCAAAGAGATCTTCGATGCGATGGACCCGATGAATGCGACATACGCCCGCGACGATTACGCCGCTATCGCCACCGCCTGGGAAGAGACCGTCACAGTGTTCGCCGCCCGGATCCGGCGGTCCAGCGAATCGGCGTGGTCGGGCCCGGCGGCGGAGACCTCGCGGCAGGCGATCGGTGATTACGCCACCGATGCCACGAATCTGACGCCCGCGCTGTGGGGGCTGGCGTACCGGGTCGACAATATGGTGTCGGCGGTGCTGACCACCAAGAACGGGATGCCGCCGGTGGTGCATGATCCGCAGAGCATCCTGTCGCCGGGGGACTGGTTCGACGGTGACGGCGGGGTTTCGGAGGCGGAGCAGGGTGCCCAGCAGCATATGGCCACCAACTATGTGACCCCGGCGGTCTCGGCGGACGGCCAGGTTCCGGTGCTCCCGCTGCCACGCAGCCCGGTCGCGGTGAACGACGGCGGCGTACCGAACACCACGGATACCGGTGACCCCGGGACTTCGCCGGCGGGTGACCCGACGGAATCCGAGACACCGGGACAGGACACTCCCGGCGAGGAGCAGCCCGGCGAACAGCAGCCGACCGGCGAAGAACCCACATCGGAGGACAGCCCGTCGGAGTCGACCGAGTCCGAGGACGGCACACCGGAATCCACCATGCCGAGTACCACCGGTGATCCCGCGGTGACACCGGCGTCGACCACCACCGGTACGCCACCCGGCGTACCGGGCAACCCCAGCGGACCCGGCGGCCCGGGCAGTCCGGCGGGGGCTCCCGGTTCGGCCGCACCCGCGCCGGGCCAGACCTTACCGGGTTCGCCGGTTCCGGCCGGGGCGGCGACTACCGCCGCGGCCAGGGCTGCGGCCGGTGCACCCGGGACCCGCGCAGGTATGCCGATGATGGGCGCGGCGGGCGCTGGTCGTGGTGGCGGCGGTGACGACGATCGCGACCGGCAGACCCCCGATTACCTGATCACCGAGGAGAACACCCGGGAACTGCTCGGTGAGGAACCGCGGACCATTCCGGGCGGTGTGCTCGGTGCCGACGTACCCGCCGCGGGCCCGTCGGAACCGCCGCCCCGTATCTGAGCGGCAGACCGGTTCGGACCGCCTCGTTTGTCGGCCCACCGCGTGCGAGTAGCGGGCGCCCGGCTCGCTGCCTTCCACGCCGCTGTCCGCCGGCGACCCCTTACCCGAGGCTTTCGATACCAGATCGCGGGCCGATATCGCTCGACTGGAACGGATACCACCCGCATGGCCTGGACCTGGGAACCGGACACTTTCGCCGCGCACTGGTTCGACGAAGGCAACGACCGAATGCCCGCGCCCCTGCGCTACCGCAGCCGATTCCCCACGATCGACGAGTTCGAGGCGCATCGCGCGGTCGTCCGCGCGGGCGGCGATATCGACGAGCAGGAGCGGATCCGCTTGCTCGTGCACACCCTCGCGCACTGCGATATGCGAATCGAGGTCATATTCCGTTCGGTGGTGTACCGGGGCGGCGACGGCCACACCCGCAAGGATCTGCGCCTGGTCGGCGCCCGCACCCACACCCATGCGGTGGTGCTCGGTCAGACTGCCGTAGGAGACCGGGACAGCGATATCCGGGCCCAGTTGTTGCGCGCCGACCAGCTTCCCGCGGCCCTGGCCGCCGCCATCCCACCGTGCGAACCCGGTCGCGACAAGCCCGCCACTTTCGACCTCGCGGATGTGAAGCCGTCGCAGCACACGGCCCGTTCGGTCGACTCCGGAAGTCCGCGTGGACGTTTCGAACAGCTCGCCCGCCGCCCGGCCGACGGAGGCGGGCACGCGATTCTCCGGCTGGGCGATCTGCACGCGGCGCCCAGCCGCTTTCGCGCGATGCAATGGTTCGACATCACCGGCGACGGCCGCTACGTCGAACAACGCACTCGCACCCACCTCGAACTGCGGCCCGCGAGTCCGCGGGGATTCGGCGCCGGGTTCGCCGCGTGGATCGACCAGGCCGAGCGCACGCTCCGGGAAACCGCGGACGACGTGAGCTACTGACCGGCCGCCCGGGTGGGCGGGGGCCATCGGGTGGGGAGCGTTCTCCGGACTGGGCGGGCCGTGGTGTCCGGGTGTCGTCCGGCCGCGGGCGGCTCGCTCTTCGGCGCGGATTCGACCGGTGTTCACCGGTAGTCCTGGGCGCAGAGCAGTGGTGGATGCAGACCTTTGTCTACGACCCGGATACCGATCCAGGGACAGGGGTGGTGGCCGTGCGGCCCGATCCGGCCGGCCCGGATCGGGGCGAAGTCCCGGCATCCACCGGGGCAGGCGATCGAAGCGGTCGGCCCCCAAGGCGTTCTGCCATGGTGAGTGACGATGCGCAATTGCCGGGTGGTGATGAACGCCCGGCACCCGCACGGCGGCACCGTGTCGCGCACCCCGACCCCGATCCACGGGCAGAGTCCCTCGACATTGCGGAAATGCGGTGCGATCTGCCCACCGGTGACCAATGCGCCGCGCAGGCAGTGCAGCGATTCGGGGCACCGGACGACCAGTTCGTTCTCGTCGTGGTGCGCGATGGACAGCGCCGCCAGGGGAATCCAGGGTTCGGTGTGCAGAGCGCAGGCGTCAGCGGCCATGGCGCGCCTCGGGGTGAGCCGCCCGGTAGCGGGCGATTACGCCATCGATTTCGTGCTGGGTGCGGGTCTGGTATCCCCGGCCGGTGCCGAATTGGCGCAGGCTGTGGGCCACTCTCTCGAGCACGTCGATGTCGTGGCACGTGATCGGTCCCGGCAGCCGCGTGGCCGCGGCCCTCGCCCGCCGGTCCGGCGGCGTCCGTCGCGGTAGGGCGGGTGCCCCGGCGTCGGGCGGTTCGGGGTGGATCCGCGGCATGGGTACCTCCGATCGTCGTTCGATACGCGCTGGGGCCGCGCTGTTTCGGCGGGCCCAGTAGAGCGGACCGATCGGCGAATCCGGCACCTACGGGAACGATTCGATCGAATCGACCCGAAGTCCGAGAGCGCGATCCGGCGATCACCCGGAGGACATCCACAAATGTGATGGATCGCATCCACAGAAAACGGATACCGGTTCTGGATTTCGGTTCGATCCGGCCCGGCCGTGGACCAATTGGGTGATGCCCTGGGCGACCGCTGATCTACGCTCGTCGGCATCGGCAGTGACCGGCGCGACGGTCTGTGGTCGAATACTCCCGAGAGATGTGGTCGTCCGGCCGATCACAATGTTCCTTTGCGGACGTGCCGCCTGAATGGAACGATTCTCACCGGGGCAGTGATATTTCGGATCGATCAGGGGTGCTCGTCGTGCCGCACGAGCACCGTGGGCGGGAGCTGCCCGGATCGATCGACAGGTATTCGAGGGCGTGATCCAGGGGAAGAAGGCTGTCATGGCGGATATCGGCTCGACCCTCCCGCGTCGCCAGGTGGGGCGATATCTGCGGGACCTGAGGCAGGGTGCCGGGCTCACGATCGCGGAGCTGGCACGGCGCATAGAACGCGGTGCCACCACTGTGCAACGGCTGGAAACCGGTTCGGCCGAACGAATCCGGCTGTGGGATATCGAGGCGATCTGCCGAGTATGCGGAGCCGACACCACCACGATCGATGCCTTGAAAGGCTTGGCCCAGCAAGGCAACAGTAAGAGTTGGTGGCATCAGTACGGTGATCTGATTCCGCTGAATTTCGATGTGTACATGGGGTTGGAGGCGGGGGCGCGGAAGCTGACTTCCTTCGCGGAACTCGTGCCCGGTTTGTTGCAGATCCCGGACTATGCACGGACGCTCACTCGGCTCGCTCACCCCTCGGCGCCCGACAACGAGATCGCCCGGCGGATAGAACTGCGCGTGCGTCGTCAGATCATGCTCACGAAGAAAAACGATCCGGTTCCGATCGACGTCATCTTGGATGAATCGGTGCTGCACAGGGTGATCGGAAGCCGCAGGACAATGGAAGCGCAGCTTCGGCACATGGCAGATCTGGGGTGCCGGACGAATATCGATATTCGAATTCTCCGGTTCGGAGCCGGGATTCCGCTGGGCGATATGACCGGACCGTTCGTGATTCTGGACTTCGCAGATTCCTCGGCCGGGGATCCCATCGAGCCGCCGGTGGTCTACGCCGAGGGGTACACCGGGGATATGTACTTCGAGGATCCGGAAGTGGTCGAGCGATATCGCAACGCCCACGCCGACCTGCGGCGGGTAGCCTTGAACGCGCAGGACAGCAGGCAGCTGCTTCGCGAGAAGGCAAGGGAGTTCGCAAGGTGAGCGTCGATCGATCCGGGGCCCGGTGGTTCAAGAGCAGCTACAGCGGTGGTAGCCGGGAGTGCATCGAAGTGGCGTTCATCGAGGGTGCTGTGGTCGGCGTGCGCGATTCCAAAGATCGGGGTGGCCCCACCCTCTCCTTCACCTCCGCGGCCTGGGATGCCTTCACAACGAACACCCGTTCCGGCCGGTTCGACCGCCCGTAGCGAGTGGGGCCTGAGCGGGAGATGGTCGAAGGTCTCGCTCAACGGTCCAGGTCTGCCCACCACCGGTCGACCGATGCCGCGGTTCCGAGTTCGGGCCGGCCCTCGGGGCGGTCGGCGTAGTAACCGAGGAAGCGGTACAGCCGGTATCCGTCGACGGCCATCCGATTGCATTCCAGAACAATCTGCCCGGTTCGCGCCGGGCGGTCCAGCATCCAGATCTGGCGCGACTGCTTTCCCACCGGCAATGTCGGTGTCGAAGCATGCCAATCCCACCGCGCACCGGGCGATCCGCTGATGATGATCAGCGGGCCTTGCTCGAACGCGGTGAGGAGGCGAGAGATATCGTCCCAAGCGATCCGAGTTCGAGAACTCCAGCCTTCGTGGATCACTTCGTCGTCGGTGAGCACGATCCGTCCCGTCCGCAGCCGGCCCATCAAAGCGAGCACCGGGGCGGACGCGCTACACAGCCCGAGACAGCCGACGATCAACGCCAGCGGCCAGTGCGTACCCCAGGCCGCTGCCGCGATCTCGATACCGGCGGAGAGGAAGAGAACCGCAAAGCCGGTCCAGATCAGTTGATACAAGAGGAAATAGGTAGTCGACCCAGGAATGATGGTCGCACTCTTGCCATCCACCGAATCCAGCCGAATGCCCCTCTCTGGCCGAATCGGCCCGAAGCTCGTATACGTCCCCATTGCGACCACGACAGCCATAGCGAGGCCGAACAATCCCACGTACTTGGCTGCGAGCTGCGCAGAATGGTCCTCGCTGCGCCACATCAGTAGGGCCGCAGCAGCGCATAGACCGGTCAGGCAGGCCAGGAAGATTATGGAGACAGCACGTTTTTGCGTGAACCCTCGTGCATCGACCCACGGCCTCGGATACCCGGGTAGGTCAGAAGAGCGCATTCCATGCCTTCGAGATTCCGCCACCGATAGCGTCGCCTGTCGATTCCAGCGCTTCGACTCCACCGTCGATGGCATTCCCCACGCTGAGTCCATCCGAATAGAGAGAATCGACAGCCCCCGAGGTAAAGAGCCCGGCGGCCGCCCCAACAACGGTGCCTGCCGCAGCGCCGACGAGGTTACCCGGCCCCGGCACGACAGTGCCGACGGCCGCACCAACTGCTGCACCTGCGGCGACGGAGGCACCGAACCCTGCAAGACCGGAGACGACGGCCTGTTCCGCGGGTTTGCCGTTGTAGATGTCGTAGGCGATACCTGCGACCGCGAGCGCACCGCCGACCCGGAAACCGATCTTTGCGCTCTTGGTTTTCGCATTGCCGGACTCATCCAACAGATCGCCCGCCTTCAGCATTTGCTGGCGTGACCAGTCCATATCGCGATAGACCGTTTGGCGTGGGGTCCCGGCGGGAGCGTTCTTGGCTTCGATCATCGCCTTCAGCGCGTCGCTGGATGCGGTTGCTGCGCTCTGGAGAAGCATCGACGAGTGTTTTACGGCCAAGGCCCCGGCCGCCCCGTTGATCATGTCGCCGATGACCAGGAACCACTTGTCCTTGACATCGTTCTGCATGTTCGTCCAGGTAGATCCCCAAAAGCCCTCTCGGTTTCGGACCTGTTCCGCTGCCCCGGAGGCAGTGTTGTAGGCCGCGAGCAAGGTGGCGTCATCCCCGGACGGTTTGTCTATAGTCTGATCTCGAACGGTAAGTCCAGCATTGCTCGCGTTGGTACGGATGGTCGACATGTCGGCCTGTGCCTGCTGGACCTCCCCGGCCAGCGTATCGAGCGCAGTCGCGTACTTCTGCACCTCGGTGACGAAACCATTCGCTTTGTTGGCGGTATTCCGGGTCTTGGCGGCGAAGGCATCGCCCGCCTCCCCGTCCCACCCGGACTCGGCGAGGCCACGCACCTTGTCGAGGTCTGTCACAGAGATCGATAGTTGGCCTGCGAGCGTGTCTCGTAACCATCCGGCGGCCGCGCGGATGCTGGCCGGGTCTCCATCGACACGGGTATCGATGCCCATCGGTCAGACCACCGTCCACGTTTGCCGGATCACCGTATCGGCTGTCGTATCGTCCTGCTCTTTGTACTTCGCGGCGGCGTCCGCTACCGCACTGCTACTTGCCGCCATTCCAACAACGAGCTGGCCGGCGCCGTCCATCAGAACTGACAGGATCGCAAGGACGGACGGGGTCACCGTGCCGGCATCCAAAGTATCCGGGGTCTTGTCGTTCGTTGCATCGAGTTCGGTGCTGGAGGTCGCCAGCGTGCTTACTATCGTTGCCAGCGAATCCTGGTCGATATACAGGTCGGTCATGCGCGCGGGTACCTCCGGTTCTCCTCCGGAATGTAGACATCGAGGAGCAGGACATCGAACGGTCGTGCCTGTTGTAGTGCATCGAGGGCCACGGTCGGGGTCCACATCCAGGGTTGATCTTCGCCGCAAGAGGTCAGCAGTCGATCGAGTGCCGAATATGCCAGACAGGCCACACGGCCGTCGCGCATCCGGCGCAACATGATCTGTGCGTCCGCGACCTGCTGTACTTCTGCCAAGACCGGCAAGTAGACAACGGGTGGGAAATTCTTCGGAAGAGGTGTGCCCCCCTGACCGAACTGGCTGCGGCCGGTTTCAATCGCGGCCGTAGTACCGAACTCGTTCATGTGCCGCATGCTAGTCGGTCTCCGCGTTGGTCAGCGAGCCTTCAAACGAGAGCGGGCCGAGGGTGTTACCTCGGCCCGCTTTCGTTTCAGGCGGGTTCGCCCACCGCCTCCTCGACCCACTCCGGCGGCAGGTCGAAGAGCGGGAAGAGCCGGTCGGTGTCGAGGAAGAAGTTGAGGCCGGCGATTTCGCCGTCCCGCATCTCCAGCACCGTGATCGACCACGGCACCCAGCGCCCCGGTTCGCCGCTGGGTTTGTAGTGGCCGAAGGCGGGGTGGCCGTTGGCGCCGGGCAGCGGGACCATTCGCGAGCCGCGGCAGGCCGCGCCGGTGCCGAGCATGAAGGCGGCCACGTTCTCCGGGCCGGAGATCCAGAGATCGAAGGGCGGCATGGACAGCGCCACATCGGTTTTCAGCAGTGTGGTGAGGGCGTCCATATCGTATGCCTCGAACGCCGTGACGAAATCGTTGATGAGTTTGCGCTGGTCGGAATCGGTTTCGTCGTAGCTGTCGGTATCGGCGGGCTGCACCTTGCTCATGGTGGCGCGGGCGCGCTGCAGGGCGCTGTTCACCGACGCCGTGCTCATGGTGAGCGCTTCGGCTGTTTCGTTGGCGGAGAACCGCAGGACCTCGCGCATGATCAGGATGGCGCGCTGCGTGGCGGGCAGATGCTGGCAGGCGGCGACGAAGGCGAGGCGGAGACTGTCCTTGGCGGACACGTGGTCGGCGGGGTCGGAACCGAAGGCGAGCGAGTTGGGGATGGGTTCCACCCAGACGTAGTCCGGTTGCGGCGGGCCGAGTGGTTTGTCCGGTGTCGAGGGGCTCGACAGGTCCATCGGACGGGCCCGGCGCTGAGGGCCGTCGAGCATGTCCAGACAGATATTGGTGGTGATCTTGTAGAGCCAGGATCGCAGGCTGGCCCGGCCCTCGAAGGAATCGTAGGACTTCCAGGCGCGGGTGAAGGCGTCCTGGACGGCGTCCTCGGCCTCGAAGGACGACCCCAGCATGCGGTAGGCGTAGGCGCAGAGTTCGCGTCTGTGCGCCTCGAAGGATCTCAGTACATCGGCATCGACGGTGCCGGTCTGCTCGCTCATGGGTGCCATGCTGGCATAGCCCACCGACATCTGAACAGGGGATGAAACACGCAGTTCGCGCGGGTTATCACAGGTGCATCAGGGGGCTTCAGCGGCCACAGGCGGGAGGGCCACGCCGGGGGTCCCGGAGATTTTTCGGGGGCGCCGATTAGTTCCGGAACCGGCCCGCGTCTCTACGTGTGCGGCCGGCGAACACAGACCACATTCTCGAAAGGACCGAACCATGAGCAGCAAGATGATCTTCGTGAATCTGCCCGTTACCGAACTGGGGCGCTCGAAGAGCTTCTACGAGGCGCTGGGCTGGAAGGTCAACGACGATTTCACCGACGACAACGCTGCCTGCATCGTCGTCGACGACAACATCTGCCTGATGCTGCTCACCCACGAGCACTTCAAGATGTTCAGCCGTCGGCCGATCGCCGATACCGTGGCGGCCACCGGCGCCGCCTATGCCCTGTCGCTGGGTAGTGCCGAGGAGGTCGACCGGCTGACCGAGGCCGCGGTGGCCGCGGGTGGCACCGAGGAGGTCAATGCCGATAAACAGGCGCAGGAGGCGCAGGTCGGCATGCACGGACGTACGTTCCTGGATCCCGACGGCCACCAGTGGGAGCCGTTCTACATGGACTACCCCGGCGCGTAGCGCCGGCAACCGAACGCCCCGGTCGACGAGGTCGGCCGGGGCGGTCGGCGTCGGGTCGCGCGGTCCGGTGCCGGGGCGGAGTCCGGCCGAGCGCGTGTCCGGGGCGTGAAGGCCTATTTACCGCTGAAGTTGGGCTTGCGCTTCTCCTTGAACGCCTTCGGGCCCTCCTTGGCGTCGGCGGACTGGAAGACCGCCATGCCGAGCTTGGCGTCGATCTGGAACGCCTCTTCCTCGGGGACGCATTCGCTGTCGCGGATGGTCTGCAGGATCGCCTGGACGGCGAGCGGGCCGTTGGCGGCGATCAGTTCGGCCAGTTCGAGGGCTTTGTCCAGGGCCTGGCCGTCGGGCACCACATGGCCGATCAGGCCGATGTCCTTGGCTTCGGCGGCGCTGAGGTGGCGACCGGTCAGCAGGATATCGGCGGCGACGGTGTAGGGGACCTGGCGGACCAGCCGGACCGCGGAGCCGCCCAGCGGGAACAGGCCCCAGCGTGCTTCGGAAACACCGAATTTGGCGCTTTCGCCGGCCACCCGGATATCGGTGCCCTGCAGGATCTCGGTACCGCCGGCGATGGCCGCGCCCTCGACGGCGGCGATCAGCGGTTTGGTCAGCCGCCGGCCCTTCAGTAGCGCCTCGATCTTGGACAGATCCCAGCCACCTCCCGCAAACGAGTCACCAGGATGCTGCTGCGTCATACCCTTGAGATCGGCGCCCGCACAGAAGGCCCCGCCCGCGCCGGTGAGGATGGCGACCCGGATATCCGGATCGCTGTCGACCTGATCCCAGGCGTCGCGCATGATCGCCATCATCTCGGTGGAGAGCGCGTTGCGCGCCTCGGGGCGATTCATGGTGACGATGAGGACGTGGCCGCGCTTCTCGACGAGGCATTGAGGCATCGTTGTTTCTCCTGTTACTCGGACCCTTGCCAGAAACAGTAACACGTTCTATTTTTGACCTTGTGACGTACAACATAGCCGACCTCGTCGAACACACCATCGATCTTGTGCCGGACCGGGTTGCGCTGGCTGACGACCACCGCTCGGTGACCTTCGCCCAACTGGAGGACAGGGCGAACCGGCTTGCGCACTACCTGCAGGAACATGGCGTCCAGCCGGGTGACAAGGTCGGTATCTACTCGCGCAACACCATCGAGGCCGTGACCTCGATGCTGGCGGTGTTCAAAGCGCGGGCGGTGATGGTCAACGTCAACTTCCGCTACGTCGAGAACGAGTTGCAGTACATCTTCGAGAATTCGGACATGGTGGCGCTGATCCATGAGCGCCGCTACACCGACAAAGTGGTGAATGTCCGGCCGAAGGTTCCGCACCTGAAGACGGTCCTGATCGTCGACGACGGCACCGACGCCGCGACTCCCGCGGACGCGGTGGATTTCGAAACGGCGCTGGCGGAATCGTCGGGCGAACGCGATTTCGGCGACCGCTCCAACGACGACATCTTCATGATCTACACCGGCGGCACCACCGGTATGCCCAAGGGCGTCATGTGGCGTCACGAGGACTGGTGGCGGGTGCTCGGCGGCGGCATCAACTTCATGACCGGCGAGTACGTGCAGGACGAATGGCAGCAGGCCAAGAACGGTGCGGCCGGCGGCCAGATGGTGCGCTACCCGATCCCGCCGCTGATCCACGGTGGTTCGCAGACCGCGGTCTTCCACGGCCTGTTCGACGGCGGCAAAACCATCATGATCCCGGAGTTCGACGCGCATACCGTCTGGCAGGCGGTGGATTCGCACGGCATCAACATGATCTTCATCACCGGTGACGCCATGGCCCGCCCGATGCTGGACGCGCTGAAGGCCGGTCACCCGGAAACGGGGGATTCCTACCAGCACGCCAGCCTGTGGGCGATGGCCAGCAGTGCGGCGCTGTTCTCGCCCGCGCTCAAGGACGAGTACATCGACCTGCTGCCCAACACGGTCATCACCGATTCCATCGGCTCCTCGGAGACCGGTTTCGGCGGTATCTCGATCGCTGCCAAGGGCGCGACCCATACCGGCGGTCCGCGGGTGAAGATCGACGCCTCCACCGCGGTCATCGACGAGAACGGTAAACCGGTCGTCCCCGGCTCCGGCCAGACCGGTGTGCTGGCCCGCAAGGGTCATATCCCGATCGGGTACTACAACGACCCGGTGAAGACCGCGGCCACGTTCAAGGAGTACGACGGTGTCCGCTATTCGATCCCCGGCGACTGGGCCCGGGTCGAGGAGGACGGCACCGTCACCATGCTCGGCCGCGGTTCGGTGAGCATCAACAGCGGCGGCGAGAAGATCTACCCCGAAGAGGTCGAGGGCGCGCTGAAATGCCATCCCGAGATCTTCGACGCGCTGGTGGTCGGCGTCCCGGACGAGCGCTGGGGCCAGCGGGTGGCGGCAGTGGTGCAGTGTCGCGGCGGCAAGCGTCCCACCTTGGAAGAGTTGCGCCCGATCCTGACCCAGGAGATCTCCTCATACAAGATGCCGCGCAGCCTCTGGTTCGTCGACGAGATCAAGCGGTCGCCCGCCGGTAAGCCCGACTACAAGTGGGCCAAGGCGCAGACCGAGGAGCGTGACGCCGACGAGCACGGGTCGGCGGGCAACGGTTCCTAGATCGGAGCGGGGTGAGGGTCTGCCGGACGATTTGTGGACCCTCAGGCAGCCCGAGAGCGAGTATCGGCTACCGGCGTCGATTATCGGGCCAACCGGACCAGAAGCGGTCGGTGCCGTCCGGCGAACAATTTCGCCAGTTCCCGGACCGCACCGTCCGCGGCCGTTATCCCTTCCGGTGCGGCCGCGGTATGTGTGCGGTCGTACGGGGTCGGATGCACTACTCGACCGCCCTCGGATAAGGCGATCTCCTGTCCGAGCTTCTCGCTCGCATGATGAACCGGTGTTACTCGGGCGTCGGCCGCCATGGTGGAAGAATACGGAACCACTCGATCGCCCTACACTGCTTTTCGGCAGCAAAGAGTCGTCGTACTGTGGTGCCGTCCTCGGCCTTTCGGTCGATTCTGATTCCGGCCTGAGCGAATCGAGGGAGGATCATGGAGATATTCGACGATGACCCACACTCGCGAGATGCCGATGAGTGTTCGCAGCTGTTCGAGCAAGCGGCCGACCACGTGTTGGTGATAAGCGCCGAGCTGAATCGCAGGCTCGCCTGAGTCAGCTGGGCTTTTTGGTCGATCGAACTCAGTGCGCCGGGACAATCAGGTCCACTGTCGGGAAGTAGCCCCTGAAACGCTGCTCGTCGCGGGTGAGTAGCCGGTAGCCGGCCACCGCGGCGTGTGCGCCGACGTAGAAGTCGGGCATCGGGGAGCGCTTCGTGCCATCGTTTCGGCGGTAGCGTTGATACGCCTTACCGGCCAGGAAACCGGCCCGGAACGGGAGTGGTTCCCGGATGAAGTCGTCGGCGGGAAGCACCCGGTCCAGCATTTCGACTGCTTCGTAGCCGACCGAAACCTCCGCGTAGACGATCGGATTGATCACCACGCGGCCGAAGTCGACCGCCTCGCTGAGTCGGTCGGCCGACCACTGGGCCCACTTCGGATCATCGGTCAGGATATCGAGTAGTACGCAGGAGTCGACGAGTGTCGTCGGCCCGCCGATCGGGCGCACGTTAGTCGCCACGGAGGAGTTCCATGATCTCGTCGGTACTCATACCCTCGACGGCTTTGCTGTCGGCGGTACCGCGCATCCGGTCGACCAACCGCTGGCCCCGGGTAGGGGTGTCGGCGTTGCGGATGATCCGGAGCGCGCCGTCGACCTCGACCACCTCGACGTCGTCGCCCTCGCGCAGGTTGAACTTCGCGCGTAACGCGGCGGGGATGGTGACCTGGCCTTTGCTGTTGAGTATCACCGCGCGCTCTCCTGTCTTACGTAATACGTGTACTACGTAATACTACGCGCGGTGATACCACTCGACCGGGTACGAGATCAGGCCGATTCCGGAACGAATTGGGCCAGGGGGAGCAGGTGGTTGGTGGCTCCGCCCAGGGCGAACTCGTTGCGGGTGGCGGCCGTGAAGTAGTTGTGCACGATGTGGTCGCGGTCGATGCCGACGCCGCCATGCACGTGGACCAGGGTGTGGGCGACCTGGTGGCCGGCCTCGGCGGCCCAGAACTTCGCGGTGTGCACGGCGCCCGTCGCGTCCAGGCCCTCCGCGAGCTGCCACGCCGCCTGGGTGACGGTCAGCCGCAGGCCCTGGATGGCGATATAGCTGTCCGCGAGGCGCTGGGCCACGGCCTGGAAGCTGCCGACCGCGCGGCCGAACTGCTCACGTTCGCGGCCGTAGCCGGAGACCAGTTCCAGGGAGCGTTCGAGGGTGCCGAGCTGGGTCGCGGCCAGGCCCAGCCAGGCCCGGTCGAGCAGCCAGTCCAGGATCCGGGCGCCGTCGTCCACGGTGCCCACGAGTTCGGCCGGGGCGTCGGTGAACTCGACCAGCGATTCGGCGCCGCGGTCGGTCACCTGCTGGGCGGTCACAGTGACGGATTCGGCGGAAGGGTCGACCAGGAAGACGGCCGCGACTCCGGAAACCGAGGCGGGCACCAGGATTCGCGCCGCGCGATCTGCCACCGGGACCGTGGTCTTGGTGCCGGTCACGCGCCAGCCGTCGCCGGTCTCGGTGGCGGTGGTGGTGGGGCGGGCCGGTTCCCAGTTGTGTTCCTCGGCCAGCGCGACCGTCAGGATCGCGGTTCCCGCGGCGGCGTCGGCGGCGAGTTTCTTCTGG
The DNA here is from genome assembly GCF_053589395.1 of Nocardia sp. NPDC003345. Taxonomy (NCBI): domain Bacteria; kingdom Bacillati; phylum Actinomycetota; class Actinomycetes; order Mycobacteriales; family Nocardiaceae; genus Nocardia; species Nocardia sp. NPDC003345. The sequence goes on along the minus strand of NZ_JBSFRU010000021.1, from coordinate 17,513 downwards.
TCCGCGGAACCGAACTCGGCCAGGGCGCCCGCGCCCAGGACGACCGACCAGAGGTAGGGGACGGAGGCGACGGCCTTGCCGAGTTCGCGCAGGATCGCGGTCTGCTCGAGCGAACCGAATCCGCTGCCGCCCACATCCTCGGGCAGCGCGGCCGACAGCACCCCGGTCTCGGCGAGTGATTTCCACAGCGGTTCGTCGAACTTGGCGGTACCGCCGTCCAGTTCGCGCAGGCGGTCGGCGGTGACCAGTTTGTCGCAGACCTCGCCGGTGAGGCGGGCCAGATCCGACTGGGCTTCGGTGGGAGTGAAATCCATGGTGAGTACCTCGTGGAGTCGGGCGGGTCAGCGGCCGGAGGCGGGCTGTTTCAGGGCGGTCATGGCGATGATGTCGCGCTGCACCTCGTTGGTGCCGCCGCCGAAGGTCAGGATCAGGGCGGCGCGGTGCATCCGCTCGAGCCGGCCGCGCAGTACCGAACCGGGGGAGTCCTGCCTCAGCGAGGCCTGGGGTCCGAGGACCTCCATCAGCAGGCGGTAGGCCTCGGTGGACAGTTCGGTGCCGTAGACCTTGCAGGCCGAGGCGTCCCACGGGCGCGGAGCGGCGTCGCCACCGGCGTCGACCCGGCTGGCGATCTCCCAGTTCATCAACTTCAGGTATTCGACCTTGGCGTGCACCCGGGCCAGGTTCAGCTGGACCCATTCGCGGTCGAAGACGCGGGAGCCGTCGGCCGCCTTCGTCTCCTTGGCCCAGGCCGTGGTCTGTGCCAGCGCGAGTTGCAGCGCGGCGGCCGAGGTCAGGGCGACCCGCTCGTGGTTGAGCTGGTTGGTGACCAGCGGCCAGCCGCCGTTCTCCGGGCCGACCAGCGAGGTCTGCGGCACGCGGACGTCCTGGTAGTAGGTGGCGCTGGTATCCGGTCCGGCCATGGTGTGCACGGGGGTCCAGGAGAAGCCCTCGGCGGTGGTGGGCACGATCAGCATGCTGATGCCCTTGTGCTTCTTGGCGGTGGGATCGGTGCGCACCGCCAGCCAGATGTAATCGGCGTAGGCGATGAGGCTGGTCCACATCTTCTGGCCGTTGATCACGTAGTCGTCGCCGTCGCGGACCGCGGTGGTGCGCAGGCTCGCCAGGTCGGTGCCGGCGCCGGGTTCGGAGTAGCCGATGGCGAAGTGCAGATCACCCGCGGCGATCTTGGGCAGGAAGAATTTCTTCTGCTCCTCGCTGCCGTAGTGCATGATCGTCGGCGCCACCGAGTTGATGGTCAGGAAGGGCACCGGGGCGCCGGCGATGGCGGCCTCGTCGGTGAAGATCAGCTGGTCCAGCATGGGCCGGTTCTGGCCGCCGAATTCCTCGGGCCAGCCCAGCGCCAGCCAGCCGTCGCGACCCATCTCCGCCACGACCTCGCGGTATACATTGCCCTCGCCGTATTCGCCGGTCTGGGAGCTGAGCGCCGCCCGCCGTTCGGGAGTGATCAGCCGCGCGAAGTAGTCGCGAAGTTCGGCGCGTAGCTTTTCATGTTCCGGGGTATACGCGATGCGCATAGCGGTACCTCGAGCCTTCGTTCTTCGGGTTTGAGATGGGCCTGGACGTGAGATCGCGCCGCGCTCACCCGCCGGGAGCGCGGAAAGGATCTCCGATACCTTGCTCCGATCATTGCATATGCACTGAAACATGTTCCAGTATTGAGGGGTAATCAGCCCATGTAGCCAGTCCCGGTGGCTGCCGCTTGTTAGGCTTGCGGTAGCGGGCGGGAAAAGGAGTTTCCATGAAGGTCAGTGTTGACTTCGACCAGTGCGAAGCGAACGGAATCTGCGCGGGAATCGCTCCCGACGTGTTTGAACTCGATGACGAGGATATGTTGCACGTCGCCGAGGGTGAGGTCGCGCCCGATCAGGAGTCGCAGGTTGCCGAGGCGGTCGCCCAATGCCCGAAAGCGGCATTGAAGTTGCTGTGAATCGGCTCTTGCCGTGAATAAGAACACGTTCTAGAGTCGGCCCGGTGAGCGATACAGATAACAGCCTTGCCGGGCGGGTTGCGATCGTGACCGGAGCGGGTGCGGGCCTCGGCAAGGCCGAAGCGCTCGCGCTGGCCTCCGCCGGCGCCTCGGTGGTGATCAACGATCTCGCCGAATCCGACGCCGTGACCGAGACGCTGGAACAGATCCGCGCCCTCGGGGCGAAGGCGGAGTTCGTCGCCGGCAGCGTGGCCGAGCGGTCCACCGCCGATGCGCTGGTCACCGCCGCTACCGAAGCGTTCGGCAGCCTGGACATCGTGGTCAACAACGCGGGGATCACCCGCGACAAGATGCTGTTCAATATGGCCGACGAGGACTGGGACGCGGTCCTCGCCGTGCATCTGCGTGGGCATTTCCTGCTGACGCGCAATGCGGGTTCCTACTGGCGCGCCAAATCCAAGGAAGCCGGCGCGCCGGTCTACGGACGGATTGTCAACACCTCTTCCGAAGCCGGTTTGCTGGGACCGGAAGGGCAGGCCAACTACGCGGCCGCGAAGGCCGGAATCACGGCGCTGACGCTGTCGGCCTCCCGGGCGCTGAATCGCTTCGGGGTCCGCGCGAACGCCATCTGCCCGCGGGCGCGGACCGCGATGACCGAACAGGTTTTCAGCGCGGCCCCCGAGGGCGAGGTCGATCCGTTGTCGCCCGAGCATGTGGCGCGCTTGGTCGCCTATCTGGCCTCGCCGTCCGCCGAAAAGGTGAACGGGCAGGTCTTCGTGGTCTATGGGCCGATGGTCGCGCTGATGGCCGCGCCCGAGGTCGAGCAGCGCTTCGACGCTGCGGGTTCGCAATGGTCTGATGACGATCTGGCCACCACGCTGACCGGTTACTTCGCCGACCGCGCGGAAGGTCGTACCTTCTCTGCGACGGCACTGCACGAATTGGGTTGATCGGGTCCGCCTCGGGCGGGTGCCGGGATATTGTCCCGGGACTCGCCCGTGGCGAGTTGAACAACCGTCCAGTCATTGGTAAACAAGGGGTCGGAACTGTGCTCGGCCTCACACAATGATGCTCGAACGGTATGAATCGTGTTTCAGTCTCGGTGTCTGGGATTGCGACAAGTTTCCAGTTCACAAGCCTCAAAATGGCCCCACATAGGAAATGAACGTGTTCTACTTAGCGGGGCATTGCGCCGGGTGTGCCCCGGCCTGCCGCCAGCGGGACCAGCAGTTAGGCAAGGAGGATCCATAGTGAACGAGGTCCTTGCCGTCCCATTGCGGGCCGTCGGCGGATTCTTCGAACTCGCCGCCTCGGTGGCCCGGGCCAGTCTGCGCCGGCCCTTCCAGATGCGCGAGTTCATCGATCAGTCATGGTTCGTCGCGCGCGTGTCCATCATCCCGACACTGCTGGTGGCGATACCTTTCACCGTGCTGGTGAGCTTCACCCTCAACATCCTGCTGCGTGAGATCGGCGCCGCCGACCTCAGTGGCGCGGGCGCCGCCTTCGGCGCGGTGACCCAGGTGGGGCCCATCGTCACCGTGCTCATCGTGGCCGGTGCCGGCGCCACCGCCATCTGCGCGGACCTCGGCGCCCGGACGATCCGGGAAGAGATCGACGCCATGAAGGTGCTCGGTATCGACCCCATCCACCGGCTGGTGGTACCGCGGGTGCTGGCCTCGATGTTCGTCGCGCTGCTGCTGAACAGCCTGGTGTGCACCATCGGCATCGTGGGCGGGTTCCTGTTCTCGGTGTACCTGCAGGATGTGAACCCGGGTGCGTTCGTCAACGGCATCACGTTGCTGACCCATCTGCCCGAATTGCTCATCTCCGCGGTCAAGGCGGGCCTCTTCGGTCTCATCGCCGGACTGGTCGCCTGTTATCTGGGTTTGAACGTCAAAGGTGGTCCAAAGAGTGTCGGTGACGCGGTGAACCAGACAGTGGTTTTCGCCTTCATGGCGCTGTTCGTGGTGAATGTCGTGGTCACCGCCGTCGGCCTCAAATTCGCGGTGCGGTGATATGTCGGCCTCGGTGATCCTGCAGTCCCGCTTCCCCAAAGTCGCACGTCGCTTCCGCCGCTGGTCCAACGCTCTCGACGATCTCGGCAAACAGGCCGTTTTCTACGGCAAGGCAATCGGCTCGATGCCGCGCGCGATCGTGCACTACCGCACCGAGACGATCCGGCTCATCGCCGAGATCAGCATGGGCACCGGCGCGCTCGCGGTCATCGGCGGAACCGTGGTGATCGTCGGATTTCTGACCCTGTTCTCCGGTGGCACCATCGCCGTACAGGGCTACAGCTCACTCGGCAATATCGGTGTCGAGGCGCTGACCGGCTTCTTCGCCGCGTTCCTCAATGTCCGTATCGCGGCGCCGGTGATCTCCGGGATCGGCCTGGCCGCCACCATCGGGGCGGGGTCGACCGCGCAGCTGGGCGCCATGCGGGTGGCCGAGGAGATCGACGCCTTGGAAGTCATGGCCATCCGGCCCATTCCCTACCTTGTCGGCACCCGGGTACTCGCGGGCATGATCGCGATCGTGCCGCTGTATGCCCTGGCGGTGATCGCCTCCTTCGTCGCCAGCCGTTTCGCGACCGTGGTGATCTACGGGCAGTCCGCGGGTGTCTACGACCATTACTTCTCCACATTCCTAATTCCGAGCGACATTCTGTGGTCGTTCGCCCAGGCCATATTGATGGCGTTGGCGGTGATGATGATCCATACGTATTACGGCTACACCGCGGCCGGCGGCCCCGTCGGGGTCGGCGTGGCCGTGGGCAACGCGGTGCGCAGCTCGCTGGTCGCGGTGGTCACCGTGACCCTGCTGGTCTCGCTGGCCGTCTACGGCACTTCCGGCAACTTCAACCTTTCCGGATAGGCGCCGATGACCGAGATGATGAGAGGTACGCGCGCCGGGGTGCCGGCCGGGACCGCGGGTGGGTCGTCCCGCGGTACCGGAGAGCCCCTGGCGCCGCCGCGTCCGATGAGCCGCTGGGTCGTGTTCCAGCGGACCGCCGGGCTCAAACTGGCCGGTGCCGCGATGGTGCTGGGTGTGGTTGCGGCTGTAGCGATTTCCCTGACCTTCTTCTTCGGTGGGTTCACGCCCAGCGTCACGGTGACGGTCAGTGCCCCGCGCAGCGGGCTGGTGCTGGATCCGGACGCGAAGGTCAAGGTGCGCGGCGTCCAGATCGGGCGGGTCGCGGCCATGGAACGTACCGACGAGGGCACCGATCTGCGGCTGGCGCTCGATCCCGACAAACTCGACCTGGTGCCCGCCAACGTCACCGTCGATATCCGATCGACCACGGTGTTCGGCGCCAAGTACATCAACTTCGTGCTCCCGCAGGAACCCGAGAACCAGTCACTCGAACCCGGCGCGCGTCTCACCGCCGACCGGGTGACGGTGGAGTTCAACACCATGTTCCAGCACCTCACCGATGTGCTGGCCGACGTGGAGCCGGAGAAACTGAACGCCACGATGACGGCGCTGGGCACGGCCCTGCAGGGCCGCGGCGAGACCCTCGGCCAGTTACTGGTGAACAGCGACGCGCTGCTGCGGGAGATCAACCCGTCCATGCCGACGCTGCAGCGCGATCTGAGCACCACCGCCACGGTGACCAACCTGTACGCCGATGTCTCCGGCGACCTGCTGCGCACCGTCGACGGCGCCACCGTCAGCAGCCGGACCGTCGCCGAATCCGAATCCGATATCGATTCGCTGCTGGCCGACCTCACCGGCCTGGCCGATACCACCGGAGCGACGCTGCACGAGAACGAAGCCCCGATAGGTACCGCGCTGGATCTGCTCCGGCCGACGAGTGAACTGCTCAACAGCTACCAAGACGCGCTGTTCTGCCTGGTCAGCGGCTCCGCCAAGGCGTTGCCGTTCGGTGAGGCGGTATTCGGCGGCGGACAGGAGGGTGTGGCTCTGAATACCGGCTTCATGACCGCCATCGCGCCCTACACCTTCCCGAACGATCTGCCGAAGGTGAACGCGACCGGTGGTCCGCGATGCGGTGGAATCCTCGATCGGGTACCCGACAGTCATTCCACCTATGTGGTCACCGATACCTCCGAAGGTCATCCGTACACCCCGTCCACCAAGGTCGGCCTGAACGCGCCCAAGGTCTTCCAGGTGCTGTTCGCCGGACTCCCGGGGGTGGGACAGCCATGAAGAACACCGCAACCACCGTCAAGCTCGCGATCTTCACACTGGTGATGACCCTGGTCTTCGCCGGACTCGCCGTGGTGTTCTCGCAGATGCGTTTCTCCAGCGAGACCGGCTACAACGCGGTCTTCACCACGGCGTCGGGCATGCTGCCGGGCGACAAGGTGCGTATCGCGGGCGTACCCGTTGGATCGGTGTCGTCGGTCGAGGTCGACGACGAGTACCACGCCCACGTCGAGTTCGACGTCGATACGAAGTACAAGCTGCTCACCAGCACCCGGGCCACCATCCGGTACGAGAATCTGGTCGGCGACCGCTACCTGGAACTCATGGAAGGCCCGGGCGCGGCCGAACCCATGAGCAAGGGCGGCACCATCGGCCTGGACCGGACCGCGCCCGCGCTGGATCTGGACATGCTGCTGGGCGGGTTCAAACCACTGCTGCGCGGCCTGGACCCGGCCCAGGTCAACGATCTGACCAATGCGCTGCTGCAGATCTTCCAGGGTCAGGGCGGCACACTCGTCGAACTGCTCAACAGCGGCGGGTCGTTCACCAAAACGCTCGCCGACCGCGATGCCCTCATCGGCAGTGTCATCGACAACCTGAACGCGGTCCTGAAGACCATCGACGACCGAGGCGACCAGTTCGCCACGACCATCGACGAACTACACCGGCTGGTGAGTGGTCTGGCCGCCGACCGCGACCCGATCGGCGCCGCGCTGCCGCGGATCGCCGACGCCACCCTGGCGACCACCGATCTGCTCGCCCAGGCGCGACCGGACCTGGCCGCCACCATCGCCCAGACCGGCCGGTTGGCCACCAATCTCGACAACGGTTCGGACACTGTGCAGTGGGTGCTGGACAAACTGCCCGCCACCTACCGCAAGCTGATTCGCATCGGTTCCTACGGTTCGTTCCTGCAGCTCTACGTCTGCCGGACCAACTTCCTGATCGACGGTCCGGACGGGAAACCGCTGCTGCTCGAACTGCCCGGTGAGCAGACGACCGGAAGGTGTGCCAGCGAATGAAACAGGAATCGCGCGCGGTGACCATCGGTGTCGTCGGATTGGTGCTGGCCGTGGCGGTGGCGCTGTCGGCCCTGCAATTCGAGCGGCTGCCGTTCATCCGCGGCGGCGCCGTGTTCACCGCGTACTTCGCCGATGCCGGCGGGCTGGTGACCGGCGACGATGTCGAGGTCGCGGGGGTTCGCTCGGGCAAGGTCGAGGATGTGAGCCTGGACGGCGCGCAGGTGCTGGTCCGGTTCAGCCTGAACGAATCGATCGTGCTCGGCGACAAGACCGCCGCCGCCATCAAGACCAACACCGTGCTCGGCCGGAAATCGCTGTCGGTGAGCCCGGCCGGCGACGGCGAGCTGACCATCTCCGACACCATTCCGCTCGACCGCACCACCTCGCCGTATTCGCTGAACGAGGCACTCGGCGATCTGGCCGGTACGGTCCAGGATCTGGACCTGCAGAAGGTCGACCAGACGTTGGACGCGCTCTCGGCCGCCTTCGCGGAAACTCCCGCGCCGCTGCGTTCGGCGCTCGACGGTGTCACGGCGCTGTCGCGCACCATCAACGCCCGCGACCAGGCACTGCAGGATCTGCTGACCCGCGCCCAGAATGTCACCAAGATCCTGGCCGACCGCGCCGACGCCATCAACGGGCTGCTGGTGGACGGTAATCAGCTGCTCGGCGAACTGGACCGGCGACGTACCGCGATCAGCCAGATGATCGTCTACGTCAACGCGCTCGCCCAGCAGTTGTCGGGCCTGGTGCACGACAACGAGGGGCAACTGCAGCCGGCGCTGGACAAACTCAACTCGGTCCTGGACCTGCTGCAACGCAACCGGGACAACCTCACCGGCGCGCTCGACGGCCTCGGCCCCTTCGCCGCCGCACTGGGCGAACAGGTCGGCAGCGGGCCCTACTTCAACGCCTACGTCGTCAACGCCAGCAGTGAGACCCTGCATCCCCTGGTCGACGCGCTGGTCTGGCCACAGCATCTGCCGGAATCGCTGCGCGCCTACATGTTCGAGCCCGGTCCCAAGATCGGACCGTCGGCAGAGGAGCCGCCGCGATGATGCGATACTGCGATACCTCCGCCTTCGCTGCGGCCTCCGCGGACCGCATGTTCGCGCTTCGAGGAGGCGTGCCACCGCGGAACCTCGGCCTTCGCCACGTCTTCCGCGGACCACATGAACCTCATTCGAGGAGCACCCGATGACGAGTGTGATGGACAAGGTCCGGTCCGTTTCCGGCAAATGGGTCGCGATCGTCGCCGGTGTCCTGGTGGTGGCGCTGGTGGCCTTCGGCGGGTACACGGCGTTCCAGCGGATCACCAAGAACGAGATCACCGCCTATTTCACCTCCACCAGCGGCCTGTACCCGGGCGACGACGTGCGGGTGCTCGGCGTGCCGATCGGCAAGATCGACAGCATCGAACCGGGTAAGGATCAGGTGAAGGTGACGATGTCGGTCGACGGCGGCGTCGACCTGCCCGCCGACGCGCGGGCCGTCATCATCGCGCCCTCGCTGGTATCGGCCCGGTTCATCCAGATCGCGCCCGCCTACACCGGCGGCGACACCCTCGGTGACGGCGCCGAGATCCCGCTCGAGCGCACCGCCGTCCCGGTGGAATGGGACGACATCAAAACCGAACTGAACAAACTGTCCACCGCGCTCGGACCGGTCGGTGACGATCCGCAGGGCTCCTTCGGCCGGTTCGTCGATACCGCCGCGGACAACCTCGACGGTAACGGCGACGCCTTCCGCGCCACCCTGCACGAGCTGTCCGCGACCTTGACCACGCTGTCCGACGGCCGCACCGATCTGTTCGGCACCATCCGCAATCTGCAGAAGTTCGTGGACGTGCTGTCCAAGAGCAACGATCAGATCGTGGAGTTCGGCGGCCGGCTGGCGTCGGTTTCCTCGGTCTTGGCCGGGGTCTCGCAGGATCTGGGCGCCGGGCTGGACAATCTGGACCTCGCGCTCGGCGATGTGAAGCGGTTCCTGGACAGCAGCGGCGGTGAGCTCACCGAGGGTGTGCAGCGGCTGGCCGACGTCACCCAGATCCTCGTCGACAAACGGCCGCAGCTGGAGCAGGCCCTGCACTCCGGTCCCACCGCGCTGGTGAACTTCTACCAGATCTACAAACCGGCCCAGGGCACCCTGACCGGCGCGATCTCGCTGAACAACTTCGCCGATCCGGTGAGCTTCCTGTGCGGTTCGGTACGCGCGCTGGAACAGAACGAATCCGATACCAGCGCCGATCTCTGCGCCGAATACCTGGCCCCGGTACTCAGTTCGCTGGCGATGAACTACCTGCCGATCATGACCAACCCGGCCACCGGCGTAACCGCTTTCCCGAACCAGCTGGAATACACCGACCCGTCGCTGGCCGACCGGGTGGATCCGCAGAAGGTGGGCCCGCCGGCCGCGCCCGAACCCGCACCGGTCACGGTTCCCGCCGGTATCGCGGGCCTGGCGATCCCCGGTCTGCCACAGATGCCCGGCCTGCCCGGAGGAGGACGATGATGCGCGCGCCGAAGCTGCCGGCCGCCCGGCGCCGGGTCGCGGCGGTGGTCGTCGGGCTCGCGCTCGCGCTGCCGATCACGGGATGCCAGTACGACGGATTGAACTCCCTGCCGATGCCGGGCACCGAGGGCACCGGCGAGGGCGCCTACGAGGTCAAGATCCAGATGCCCAATGTCACCACCCTGACCCGGAATTCGCCGGTGCGGGTCGACGATGTGGCGGTCGGGTCGGTGACCGATATCGAGGTCGAGGACTGGCACGCGCTGGTCACGGTTTCGCTCAATCCCGCAGTGGTGCTGCCCGCCAACGCCACCGCCAAGATCGGCCAGACCAGCCTGCTCGGCAGTAACCACGTCGAACTCGCGCCGCCGACCGATATCGCGCCGCAGGGCCGCCTGGCGGCCGGCGATGTGATTCCGCTGGACCGGGCCGGGGTCTACCCGACCACCGAGCAGGTGCTGTCGTCGCTGTCGGTGGTACTCAACGGTGGCGGTATCTCCCAGCTGGAGAACATCACCCGCGAACTCAACGCGGCGCTGGTCGGCAACGAGGACGAGGTCCGCGACCTAATCCCGCAGATGAACGATCTGATCTCCAACCTCGACGCCCAGCGCGACGACATCATCAACGCCATGAGCGGACTGGACCGGCTCAGCGGCAAGTTCGTCGAGCAGACCGATGTGGTGGAACGGGCCATCGAGGATATCCATCCCGCGCTGACCGTGCTCGCCGATCGACGCCAGAACATCACCACCACCATCACCAAACTGGGCGAGCTCAGCGATGTGGTGAACCGGCTGATCGCCACCAGCGGTGACAATCTGAAAGCGAACCTGGCGAATCTGGCCCCGGTGCTGCAGACCCTGGCCGATACCGGGGCCGACCTCACCGAATCGCTCAAGATCATCGCGTCGTTCCCGTTCCCGCTGAAGAACCTCGACCGCGCGATCAAGGGCGACTATCTGAACCTGTTCATGACCGTCGACGTGACCGGTAAGCGACTGGACTCCAACTTCCTCACCGGAACCGGGCTCGGCGGTATGTTCGGCGGCGTCGAGGTCGCGCTCGGGCAGGTCGCCGGACCCGCCGGTGAACAGGGCAACCCGCTGGCCACCCCGCTGGCCCCGCCGCCCGGAACCCCCACCGATCAGCCGCAACCGACCATTCCCGGGCTGCCGCCGATCCCCGGCCTGCCCTCTATCCCCGGGCTGACGGTGCCGCTGCCCGGGCAGCAGCCGCAAGGGGGCGTGGGCCCGTGAAACTCACCCGATTCGTCAAGATTCAGCTGACGATCTTCGCGATCCTCACCGTGGTCGGCCTGACCGTCATGGGCGGCACCTACGTCGGTGTACCCGCGCTGCTCGGTATCGGGCGCTACGAGGTCACCGTCGAACTGGCCGCCACCGGCGGGCTCTACCAGAACGCCAATGTCGCCTTCCGCGGTACGAATGTCGGTGTGGTGCGCGAGGTCCGGCTGACGCCGGCCGGCGTGGCGGCGAAACTTTCGGTCGACAGCGATTACAAGATCCCAGCCGATTCCTCCGCGCTGGTCCGCAGCGTCTCGGCGATCGGCGAACAGTACGTCGATCTGGTGCCGCCGCAGAATCCCGGGGACGGGAATCTGTACGACGGCAGCGTGATCCCGGTGGACCGCACCGAACTGCCCCAGGACGTGGGCGCCCTGCTGGACCAGGCCGACCGGCTGCTGGCCAGTATCGCCGACACCCGGCTGCGGCAGGTCATCGACGAGGCGTTCCGGGCGTTCAACGGGGCCGGCCCGGATCTGCAGCGCTTCATCGATTCCGCCGCCCTGCTGGTGCAGGAGGCCAACGACAATGTCGGCCCGACCAAACAGCTGATCGAGCAGATCGGCCCGCTGCTGGACACCCAGGTGAACTCCGATGCCGCGATCCGTTCGTGGACCCGGGATCTGGCCACGGTCACCGATACCCTGCGGGCCCACGACCCGGCGTTGCGCAATATCCTCGCCAACGGCCCGGCCGCCCTGCAGACGGTGAACCAGCAGTTCGCCGACCTGCGGCCCACCCTGCCGCTGCTGCTCAACAACTTGGTGAGCCTCGGGCAGGTGGGAGTCACCTACCACGCCGGCCTGGAACAGATCCTGGTGGTCTATCCGCCGCTGATCGCGGCCCTGCTCACCGCGGTGCGCGGGCCCATGGAATACGGCGCGATGGTCGACTTCATGACGGTGCTCAACGATCCGCCGCCGTGCACCACCGGCTTCCTGCCGCCCGATCAGCGCCGCAGCCCGAGCGAGACCGATACCGTTCCCACGCCTGAGGGCCTGTACTGCAAGGTCCCGCAGGACGACAAGACCGCTGTACGCGGTATCCGCAACACGCCCTGTATGGAATACCCCGGCCGCCGTGCCCCGTCACCGGAGCTGTGCCGCACGGGATACGTTCCGCTGGGCACGAATCCGCCCTTCGGCCCCCCGCAGCCGGTGGCGCCGACCGAACCGCCGGCGCCCGGAGTGGCCCCGGCATCCGCGCCCGACACGGGCCCGGGGGTTGCGGGAGTACCCCCGGCACCTGCTAGTTTCTCGGGCGCAAGCACCCCCGCCGCCGCTCTCTCCTACGATCCGGCCACCGGGGTCTATACCGGAACCGACGGGCGCAGCTACCGTCAGGGCGATATCTCGCCCGGCGGATCGGGCACCGTACCCGCGGATTGGCAGGCAATGTTCGAGGAGCAGCAACGATGAGCGAGACCAAGGACCCCCGCCGTACCCGCCGCAAGTCCAGCAGGACCGCGGGTCCGCCGGCCGAGGGTGCCGCCGCGACCGAGAAGATCGGCACTCCGGCCGAGACCTCGGAGGACGCGGCGGCCGACCGGACCGAAACCCCCACGGAAAAGGTCGAAACGGACACCGTGCGGGTCGCGGCCGAGGCCGCGGATACGAGCGGCGGCGAGACCGCGGAACTCGATGCCCCGACCGAGCGCGTCCGGGTGGCCACCGGAAAGGCCGTCGAGGCCGATGCGGCGAGCACCACGAAGCTCGACGCGCCGACGGAACGGGTCGCGGTGGCCGGTGACGCCGGCGTATCCGCCGAACCCATCGTCGAGCTGGACAAGGCCGATGCGAAAGGGTCCACCGACGCCGCCGCTGCCGATACCGCGTCCGGCCGGTCGTGGAAGCGGATCGCGGGACTCGCGGCCGCCGCCGTCCTGGTGATCGGCCTGGTCGCCGCGGCCGTCGTCTCGACCGTCGCCGTCCAGTCCACCCAGCAGCGCGACGAGCGCCGGGCCGAATACGTCGCGACCGCCCGCCAGACGATCCTCAACCTGACCACCATCCGCGCCGATACCGCCAAAGAGGATATCGACCGGATCCTCACCATGGCCTCGGGCGAATTCAAGACCGAATTCGACGGCCGCGTGGATCCGTTCACCGAGATCGTGAAACAGGCCAAGGTCGTCTCCACCGGCGAGGTGGTCGAATCCGCGGTGGAGCGCGACGACGAGAACTCCGCGGTGGTGCTGATCGCCGCGAAACAGACCCTCACCAACGCGGGCGCGCAGGATCAGCAGCAGCGGTTCTACCGTTTCCGGGTGACCGTGTCGCGGGCCGACGACGGCTCCCTGACCGCCTCCGACGTGAAGTTCGTGGCGTGACCGGGTCGGGCCCGGAGGCGGCAGCGGAGCGTGATGACGTGCCCGAGGAAAACAGCACGACCGCGTCGGGACGCGAGAGGACCGGTATGAACCTGCGTAACAAGATCCTGCTCGGCCTCACCGCGGTCGTGGTCGTCGCGGCCGCCGTGGTGGCCGGTATCGGCGGCTACCGCTACTGGGACTACCGCCAGTCCGAACACTCCCGCACCGAGGCCGTGGAGGCCGCCTCGCGCACGGTATCGGCGATCTTCACCTACGAACACCAGACGGTGGAGCAGGAACTCCCCAAGGCCGCCGAGAGCCTGACCCCCGACTTCCGCGCCGACTACCTCGAACTGATCGACAAGGCCATCGTGCCGGGCGCCAAGGAGAAGGAACTCACCGTCAAGGCGACGACCCAGGCCGGCGGTGTGGTCACCGCCGACCGCGCGCACGCCACGGTGCTGCTGTTCCTGAACCAGGTGACCACCAGCAAGGAGAGCCCCCAGGGCGCCACCACCGGCAGCCGGGTCCGGGTCACGCTGGACAAGGACGACGGCCAGTGGCTGGTGGGGTCGGTAACCCCGATCTGATCCGCCGGGTTTGGTTCGGAAAGCTCTGCCACAAAAGGCTCCATCCCAGCTGGGATGGAGCCTTTTCTGTGGAGCCCCCTGTCAGGATTGAACTGACGACCTTTCGCTTACAAGGCGAGTGCTCTACCACTGAGCTAAGGAGGCGTGGGCGCAGCCATCATAACCGGGCACGCCCGCTGCGCCACATCGGATTCCGATGAAGCGCAGCGGGCGAACTGGTGGTGAGACCGGCCGGAACCTACTTGCGGGCCGCCTCGTCTGCCGCCATGGCGTCGCGCAGGCTCTTCGGACGCATATCGGTCCAGTTCTGCTCCACGTACTCCACACAGGCTGCGCGGCTGTCCTCACCGAAGACAACCCGCCAGCCGGCCGGGACCTCGGCGAAAGCAGGCCACAGGGAGTGCTGTTCTTCGTCGTTGACCAGGACGAAGAAGCGGCCGTCCTCGTCGTCGAACGGGTTGGTGCTCATTTCACCTCACTGGGGTGCTCGCGCGGATGTAATGGGATCTGTCCGGGTCCGGCGCGGCGAGCCGGTTTCCGGCTGCCGTGTCGCGAACCCAACGATGTGTCGACCCTAGCAAGCCCGGTGTTAGCGATGGGGTCTCCCCTCACGAGGCGAAGAAATCCAGCAGGATCTTGTTCACCGTGTCCGGGCGCTCCAGATATCCGTAATGACCGGCGTCGGGAACCTCCTGATACCGGCCGCCCGGGATCGCGTCGGCAACCTCCCTGGACAGATACGGCGGGATCATCCGGTCATCGGCGAACCCCACGGCCAGGCAGGGCACCCGGATATCACGGTAGGCCTTCAGCCTGTCGAAATCGTGATCCATCCGGCGCTGGGCCCGGATACCGGGCGGAACCGGGCCGCCGGTGAACTCGAACAGGTCGAGCCAGTCCCGGGCGGTATGCGGGTTGGCCATGGTGGCGGGGGAGAGATTCATCACGGCGGTCAGTGCCGCCTCGTATTTCGCCGGCAGCCGCACCCCACTGGCGTCGAGTTCGTGCTCGCCCAGCGACAAGGTCTTCTGGAACTGGTCCAGCCGGCCGTGACCGGCCAGGAACACGGCCTTGCGGACGAGGTCGGGGCGGGCGAGCGTGAGTTCCTGCGCGACCCGCGCGCCCATCGAGGTGCCGACCACCAGGGCCGGGCCCTCGGCCAGGAGCTCGATCAGCCCGGCCGTATCGGCCACCAGCTGGTCGATGGTGATGCCCTCGGTGCCCTCGTGCGACGGCGCGATGCCGCGGTTGTCGAAGGTGCAGACGCGGTAGCCCGCGCCCAGCAGGGCCGGCACCTGATGCAGCTCCCAGACCCGGCCCGGACTGCCGGTGCCCATGATCATCACCACCAGCGGGCCGCCGCCCTTGACGTCGGTGCCCTGGGAACGGTCTCCCTTGACCTGGTAGTTGAGCGATATTCCGTTCACCGTGGCCAACGGCATCCTGAAGGCCCCTTCCTCATCGTTTCTGCTTCCCAAGGTATAGCCCCGCGGGCCCGCGCCGTGTTACCACGGCGTGTTACCGCGGCCTCGGCGATCGAATCCGGGGACAGATACCATGGGCGTTCACACGCACGCGTTACTGCAGGGAGGATTGAGATGGCCGCGAAAAGCAGCGCCAATGGTATCGCCGACGACGAACTGGAGCCCCTCGCCGACGAGACCGCTCGTCAGGCGCAGCGGGTCGTAGCCGCCTACGCGACCGACGCCGACGAATGCCGGATGCTCCTGTCGATGCTGGGGATCGGCCCGGGAGGCCGTACCGAATAAGCTGTGTCCAGGGCCGCGTGGCGGGGCATGCGGCAGTCGGCGCCAACGGCGACGTCGGCGGATCCACACAACTACATGGCGTATTGCGCCGCGCAAAGGATGCGTGAGTGGACCAGATGACCGATCAGCCGTCCAGAGAAACCACCGCCGGGAACGTCACCGCCGTGTCCGAGAATCAGGCCTCGAACGAGGCCGGGCCGGTCGGCGGCCCGATCGATCCGGCCGAGGCCGTCCCCGAACCGGTGGAGGCCGAGCCGTTGCGTGAGCGGGGGGCCGGATCGGGATTCGTGGTCGTCGCCAACCGGCTCCCGGTGGATCTGGAAAAACTCCCCGACGGCTCCACCCGCTGGAAGCGCAGCCCCGGTGGCCTGGTCACCGCTTTGGAGCCGGTGCTGCGCAGCAATCGCGGCGCCTGGGTGGGCTGGGCCGGTGTGCCCGATGTCGAGGTGGATCCGATCGTCGAAGACGGTCTGGAACTGCATCCGGTGCCGCTGGCAGCGCAAGAGGTCGCCGACTATTACGAGGGCTTCTCCAACGCCACCCTGTGGCCGCTCTACCACGATGTGATCGTCCGCCCCGTCTACCACCGGGCCTGGTGGTCGGCCTATGTGCAGGTCAACCGGCGTTTCGCCGAGGAGACCGCGAAGGTGGCGGCCGAGGGTGCCACGGTGTGGGTGCAGGACTACCAGCTGCAGCTGGTGCCCAAGATGCTGCGGATGCTGCGTCCCGATCTCACCATCGGATTCTTCCTGCACATCCCGTTCCCGCCGGTCGAACTGTTCATGCAGATGCCGTGGCGAACCGAGATCGTGGAGGGCCTGCTCGGCGCCGATCTTATCGGCTTCCACCTGCCCGGCGGCGCCCAGAACTTCCTGTACCTTGCCCGGCGGCTCGCCGGCCAGCCCACCTCGCGCGGCACCGTCGGGGTGCGGTCGAAGATGGGCGTGGTGCAGGTCGGGTTCCGCACGGTCCGGGTCGGCGCCTTCCCGATCTCGATCGACTCCGCCGGACTGGACGAACATTCGCGGCGGCGTTCGGTGCGTGAACGCGCCGCGCAGATCCGCGCCGAACTGGGCAGTCCGAAGAACATCCTGCTGGGCGTCGACCGCCTCGACTACACCAAGGGCATCGATATCAGGCTCAACGCCCTCGAGGAGCTGCTCGAGGAGAAGCGGATAGATCCCGCCGATACCGTCATGGTGCAGCTCGCCACACCCAGCCGGGAACGGGTGGAGAGCTATATCCAGATGCGCGGCGATATCGAACGCCAGGTGGGCCGCATCAACGGCGAATTCGCCCGGGTCGGCTACCCCGTGGTGCATTACCTGCACCGCCCCATCGCCCGCGAGGAACTCCTCTCGTTCTTCGTGGCCGCCGACGTCATGCTGGTCACCCCGCTGCGCGACGGTATGAACCTGGTCGCCAAGGAGTACGTGGCCAGCCACAGCGGCCTCAACGGCACCCTGGTCCTGAGCGAGTTCACCGGCGCCGCCGCCGAGCTCCGCCAGTCCTACCTGTGCAACCCCCACGACCTCGACAGCGTGAAGGACGCGATCATCGCCGCCCTCACCGACGACCGCGAAACCCGCCGCCGCCGCATGCGCGCCCTCCGCCGCCAGGTCCTCGCCCACGACGTGGACCGCTGGGCCCGGGCCTTCCTCGACGCCCTCGCCCAAGGGCAGGTGGCCGGAAAAGCCCTCATGGCCGAAGCGGACCAGGACGACCAGGACTACCCGGAATAGAGTTGATTTCGGAGCGGCTCCGCGCGGAGGTTCGTTCAGGGTTTCCGTCCAAGGGGTGGGTTGGAGTGAACCCTTTGGGAGGGTGAGTTCGGATGTGCCCCCTTCGCGAAGGGTGGGGCTGTGATTTTGGAGCGGCTCCGCCG
>NZ_JBSFRU010000020.1:0-38237 GCF_053589395.1 Nocardia sp. NPDC003345 | reverse complement strand
GCGTCCGGCCGAGCGGCGCGAACTGGGCGCCCCGGCCGACGACAACGGGTGGATCCCGCTGTAGCGGCGCGCCGTTGTCCGAAAATGGCTTGACCCGCGTGCGTCCGGCGCGAATGCTGATCGCTGTGCGAATGATCTTCTACCACCGTTGAGCCGGGTCCGCCCGCTCCGATCGGGAGGCAGGACTGCGCTCGCTGACACTGCGTGCGACATTGTTCGCCGCGACAGGCGACCTGATCCCGTACTACGGGCTCTACGCCCTGCTGTTCGCCGACCACGGTTTCGGTCCCGGACAGATCTCGTTGCTGCTCGCGCTCTGGTCGGCGACCGCCTTCGTCTGTGAGGTGCCCTCGGGCGCCTGGGCCGATACGGTGTCGCGCCGCGGCCTGCTGATCGCGAACGGCCTGCTGATGACGGCCGGTTTCGTGCTGTGGACGGTGGTGCCGTCCTATGCCGGTTTCGCGCTCGGGTTCGTCCTCTGGGGGCTGGCGGGCGCATTGCGTTCGGGCACCTTCGAGGCCCTGCTCTACGACGAACTCACCGCCAGAGGTGAATCCCGCGCCTATGCCCGCGTGCTCGGTTACACCAGATCGGGTAGCGAACTGAGTGCGGTGATCGCGATTCTCGCCGGGACCCCGCTGTACCTGTGGGGTGGATACGCACTGGTCGGCTGGGTCAGCGTCGGCTGCGCGGTACTGCATACGGTGCTGGCGCGCAGCCTGCCTGCCGCGCCGAAGACCGTATCCGCCGCCGCGGTGGCCGACCTCGACGAGGACGATTCCGGTGAACCGGCCGTGCTGACGCCCGCTCCCCGGCCCGGCACCGCCGAGCCCGCGGTGGCCGGCGGGGCCGATGGTTCCGGGACCTTCCGGAGGTATCTGCGGATGCTGCGCACCGGTGTCGGCGAAGCGGTCCGGGTGCGCAAGGTGCGGTACGGGGTGGCGCTGGGTGCGCTGCTGTACGGGATCACCGCGTTCGACGAGTATTTCGGCCTGGTCGCGGGGGAGGCGGGAGTGGCGACCGCGGTGGTACCGGTGCTGGTCGGGGTGACGGTGCTGGGGTCGCTGGCGGGTTCGCTGCTGGCGGGCCGGACCGAGGCGATGAGCGCGCGGGTGATGGCGTGGGCGCTCGGCGGCGCGGGTGTGCTGTTCGGGGCGGGCGCGCTGATCGCCGGGGCGGCCGCGCACCGGCCGGGGGCCGTGTACGTGCTCACCGTGCTCGGTTTCACGGCGCTCGCCGCCGCGTACGGCACCGTCTACAACGCCGGCATCATCGCCGAGGCACGGTTGCAGGACGCCATCAGCGGGCCCGCCCGCGCCACGGTCATGTCGGTGGTCGGGCTGCTGGAGGAACTTGTCGGACTGGCCGTGTTCGGGTTCGTCGCGCTGCTGACGCTGTGGCTGCCGATATCCTCGGCGATCGCGGCGCTGGGTCTGGCATTGGTCGCGATCGGCCTGCTGACACCGGCCTGGCTGCCGTCCCGGCCGGGCCGGTAGTCCCCGCGCCGTCGGTAGGGTTTCGATCATGGTGTGGCGGCAGTGGGGTCTCGGTCTCGGGCTGGTCATCGGGGCCGGGGTCGCGACACAGGGCCGCATCAACGGAGAGCTGGGAGCCCGGCTGGAGGACGGCGTCGCCGCGGCGGTGGTGAGTTTCGGCAGCGGTTTCGCGGTGCTCATGGTGGCCGTCGCGCTCGGTCCCCGGCTGCGCGCGGGGTTGCGGGCGGTCCGCGGCGCGGTTGCGGCACGGGAACTGCGGCCGTTCCAGCTGCTGGGCGGGTTGTGCGGGGCGATGTTCGTGGCGAGCCAGTCGCTGACGGTCGCCACGATCGGGGTCGCCGCCTTCACGGTCGCGGCGGTATCCGGCCAATTGCTGAGCAGTCTGCTGGTCGACCGGCTGGGAGTGGGCCCGGGCGGCCGTACGCCGGTCACCCCGGCGCGAATCGCGGGGGCGGGACTGGCGGTGGTCGCCGTGCTGGCGGCGGGGTCCGGTGGCGCCGGTCCGGAGTCGAACACCGCGGGCTGGCTCTCCGGTGTACCGACGCCGCTGCTGCTCGCGCTGCCGGCCCTCGCCGGGTTCGGGCTGGCCTGGCAGCAGGCGTGGAACGGCAGGATCGGCGCGAGCGGCAGCCCGTTCGCGGCCACGGTGATCAATTTCGGGGTGGGCCTGGCGGGGCTGCTGGTGATCGAATCGCTGGTGCTGATCGCGGTGGGCCCGCCCGCTCGGTTTCCCGGCGAACCCTGGCTGTATCTCGGTGGGGTGATCGGCGTGGTGTTCATCGCGGCCGGAGTGCTGGTGGTGCGCTGGGTGGGGGTGCTGCTGATGGGATTGAGTACGGTCGCCGGGCAGTTGTCGGCGTCCCTCGCGCTGGATTGGATGCTGCCCACCGGGGCTGAGCTGTCGGTGGTGAAGGTCGTCGGTTGTGTGCTCACCCTGGTCGCGGTGGCGATCGCGGCCCGCTCCACCACTCCCGAGGAGGCACGGGTCGCGGACTAGGGCATCTGCTGCCACACCGGGGGCTCGCGGCCATGCCTGGGTCGTTCCGATAGTGCGCCGTGCCGGACTTCGCACAAGGGGTGGGTGTTCGATCGAGCATGCTGCCGGTGTCCCGGCCGGTGGTGGGCACCGCGCCGAGTTTCGTCAGGGAGGCGTCGGAACTCGGCAGGGCCGGTCCCGCGCAACGCGGCGGCCGCCGGACGGTTGTCCGGCGGCCACCGCGCGCTACCCGGTGCGAAGGGGACAGGATCCCCGGAGGCAGGCCGCCCGTCAGTGCGTGGGGCGGAAATTGCGCAGGCGCAGACTGTTGCTGACCACGAATACCGAGGAGAAAGCCATCGCGGCTCCCGCCAGCATCGGGTTGAGCAGCCCGGCCATCGCCAGCGGGATCATGGCGACGTTGTAGCCGAAGGCCCAGAACAGGTTGCCCTTGATGGTGCCCAGGGTGCGCCGGGCCAGCCGGATCGCGTCGGGCGCCGCGGTGAGGTCGCCGCGGACCAGGGTCAGATCGGCGGCCTCGATGGCGATATCGGTACCGGTGCCGATGGCCAGCCCCAGGTCGGCGCGGGCCAGGGCGGCGGCGTCGTTGACACCGTCGCCGACCATCGCGACCACCTTGCCCTCGCCCTGCAGCCGTTCGATCACCGCGACCTTGTCCTGCGGCAGCACCTCGGCGATCACCTCGTCGATCCCGACCTCGGCCGCGATGGATTTCGCGGCGGTGGCATTGTCGCCGGTCAGCATGATCGGAGTGAGCCCCAGGGCACGCAGCCGGGAGACCGCCTCGGCGGAGGTCGGTTTCACGGTGTCGGCCACGACGAGCACTCCGCGCACCTGTCCGTCCCAGCCCACCGCCACCGCGGTCCGGCCCTTGCTCTCGGCCGCGCGCATGGCCTGCTCGAGTTCGGCATCCGGATACAGGGCGTAGTCCGCGAGCAGACCGGGCCGCCCGACGACCACCGCGTGCCCGTCGATCACGCCCTCGACCCCGAGTCCGGCGATATTGCGGAAACCCTCGACCGGCCGGAGATCGCCGACCCGATCGCGCGCACCCGCGGCGATCGCGGCGGCGATCGGATGCTCGGAGGCGTCCTCGAGGGATCCGGCCAGCCGCACCACCTCGTCGGTATCGGCGCCACCGGCCGCGATCACGTCCACCAGCGTCATCCGGCCGGTGGTGACGGTGCCCGTCTTGTCCAGGACCACGGTGTCCACGCGCCGGGTGGATTCCAGCACCTCGGGACCTTTGATGAGGATGCCCAGCTGGGCGCCGCGGCCGGTGCCGACCATCAACGCGGTCGGGGTCGCCAGGCCCAGGGCGCACGGGCAGGCGATGATCAGGACCGCGACCGCGGCCGTGAACGCCGCCGCCACCGACCCGCCGGTGCCGAGCCAGAAGCCCAGGGTCGCCACCGCCAGCGCGATCACGATCGGTACGAACACTCCGGAGATCCGGTCGGCCAGCCGCTGGGCCTGTGCCTTTCCGGACTGGGCGTCCTCCACCATTCGCGCCATCTGCGCGAGCTGGGTATCGCCGCCGACCCGGGTCGCGCGCACGGTCAGCCGGCCGCCCACGTTGACCGTCGCGCCGGTGACGGTATCGCCCGGGCCGACCTCCACCGGTACCGGTTCACCGGTCAGCATGGACACATCCACCGCCGAGGAGCCCTCGGCGATCACACCGTCGGTGGCGATCTTCTCCCCGGGCCGCACCACGAAGCGGTCGCCGACGGCGAGTTCGCCGACCGGTATCCGCTGTTCGGTCCAGGTGTCGCCGGCGCCCGGCCGGAGCACGGAAACCTCCTTGGCGCCCATCTCCAGCAGCGCCCGCAGCGCCGCCCCGGCCCGCCGCTTCGACCTGGCCTCGAAATAGCGACCCGCCAGGATGAAAGTGGTGACCCCGGCGGCGGCCTCCAGATAGATGCTGCCGGTGCCGTCCATGCGGGCGATGGTGAATTCGAAGGGGTGGGTCATGCCCGGGGTGCCCGCGGTGCCCCAGAACAGGGCGTAGAGCGACCAGCCGAACGCGGCGAGGGTACCCAGGGAGACCAGGGTGTCCATGGTCGCGGTGGCGTGGCGCAGATTGGTCCAGGCGGCCCGGTGGAACGGCCATGCGCCCCAGACCACCACCGGCGCGGCCAGGGTGAGCGAGAGCCACTGCCAGTTGGTGAACTGCAGCGCCGGGATCATCGCCATCGCGATCACCGGAACGGTCAGCACCAGCGAGATCAGCAGCCGGGTGCGTAGCGCGCCGGTGGGGTCGGACGGTTCGACCGCCTCCGGTTCCGCGACGGGCGGCTCCGGCAGGGCCGCCGTGTAGCCGGTGGCCTCGACCACGGCGACCAGATCCGCGGGGGCGAGGCCGGCCGGGTAGTGGACCCGGGCCTTCTCGGTCGCGTAGTTGACGGTCGCGGTGACGCCGTCGAGGCGGTTGAGTTTCTTCTCGATGCGGTTGGCGCAGGAGGCGCAGGTCATGCCGCCGATCACCAGTTCGACCTGCTCGGTCGGGCGGGTGGTCGCCGGTGTGGTTTCGTCTGCCTGGGTGGTCATCGTCTCTGCTCCGTGGCCGGTATCAGTGGCCGTGGCCGTTGTCGGTGGGTGCCGCGGTGGCGGTTACGGGGACCGTGAACTCGGCCCGGTGCACCGCTGCGTCGTGGCGGAATTCGAAGTACAGCCGGTAGTCGCCCGGTCCGGGGGCCGTCACCGCGAAGGTTACGCCCGGTCCGGCGGGCGTGGTGCCGTCGCCCGGGTGTCCGGCGGGGTGGACGTGCAGATAGCCGAGGTCGGCGGTCCGCAGGGCCACGAGGTGGCCGTAGGCGCCCAGGTAGGGCTGCAGATCGGTAACCGGTTTCCCGCCGCGTGTGACGGTGAAGGTCGCGTCGGTATGCGCTCCGGGGGCGAGGCCGCCCGACATTTCCACGGTGTATTCGCCGGTGGTCGCGGTGGTGGCGGCCGGGGGCAGCGGGCGGGGTGTGTAGTTCCCGGCGACCCGCAGGTCCGCGCCGAGGGTCAGCGGTGTGCCGTCGGCGGTTACGAAGTCGGCGAAGACCCGGTAGTCGCCGGCGCCCGAGAGGTCGAGCGGGGTGCTCCAGGTTCCGTCGGCGCCGAGGGCTGGATGCAGGTGCCGGTATCCCGCCATATCGCGGCGCACCACGATCAGGTGCAGGTCCTTCTCGTGCTCGGCGGTGTACCGCGTGACCGGACGGCCCGCGCTGTCCTGGATGCGGAAGCGCAGGGTGCGGTCGCCGGTGGAGGTGATGGGCTCCGCGAGCACCAGCGTGTATCCGCCCGCGCCGGCGGTCAGGCCGCCGGGGCTCGCGGCCTCCGGCTCGCCGGTGGCCGCGCTGTGCTCCTCGGGCTCGGTGCCGGGGGTATCGACCAGGGTTCCCACTCCCAGCGCGATACCGAACAGGGCGACAAGCCCGAGCGTGAAGCCCGCGAACTTCGTCGATGTTCTCATCGGGTACTCCATCCATCGATCGGCGGCGATCCGCGCCGCCGTTGATGGTTACGGTACCCCCCTAGGGTATTTTGTCAACAGTGCTCGTGGAGGTAGGGAAATAGCTCGAGTCTCTGGAGTGTGCAATGGTGGCGACCGCCGCCCGACCGGATACGCCCGTACGGACCCGGCACGGCCGCGT
Source organism: Nocardia sp. NPDC003345 (assembly GCF_053589395.1). Classification (NCBI taxonomy): domain Bacteria; kingdom Bacillati; phylum Actinomycetota; class Actinomycetes; order Mycobacteriales; family Nocardiaceae; genus Nocardia; species Nocardia sp. NPDC003345. The sequence goes on along the minus strand of NZ_JBSFRU010000020.1, from coordinate 32,103 downwards.
GCAGCCACCCGATACCCCCGCGGGGGTATCGGCGACGGTGTCGGCGAGTGGACCGGTCTCAGGAACGCCGGGCCCGGCGGCGCGCGTACTCCTCGGCCTCCAGCACGGCGGCCTGATCCAGGGTGGGCGCACCGCCGCCCAGCCGGGCCGGTACCCACGGCTCGCCGGGCGGCATCGGGTAGCCCTCTTGCGCGGACTCCAGCAGTCCGGCCATCCGGGTGCGGAGGGCAGTGGTCACCTCGGCCACCGAACCCTCGGCGGCCAACGGCTCACCGATCCGGATATGGATCGGGAAATTGTGGCGGCCGAGGCGTTTCGGGAAACCCTTGGTCCAGATCCGCTGCGCGCCCCAGATGGCCATCGGGACAACCGGCGTCTCCGATTCCAATGCCATCCGCGCCGCCCCGGATTTGAATTCCTTCAGCTCGAAACTGCGGCTGATGGTGGCCTCCGGATAGACGACGACCAGTTCGCCGTCGCGCAGCGCGGTCACCGCCCGGCCGTACGATTGCGCCCCCGCCGACCGGTCCACGCCGATCGCCTTGCAGTGCTTCATCAGGAAACCGACGATGCCGTGTTCGAGTTCGGCCTTCATCATGTACCGCACATTGCGGCCCGAGCGGCGTCCCACGACCCCCACCTGCATGAAATCCAGGTATGCCGTGTGGTTCACCGCGAGAACGGCACCGCCGGTACGCGGGATATGTTCCTGACCGCGGATATCGATCCGGAGTCCCTGCGCGAAATCGACCGTATGCACCAGCCCGGCGAGAACATCGAAAACCGGCTCCCGTGCCATCGTCCGCTCCTGATCAGTACCCGCATCCGCCCGCTCGCGGCCGCCACCTGCTCGGCGGAACCGATGTTACGCGCCGGGGTCGTCCTGTTCGGCGCGTTTGCGGGCCGCGCGTTCCTCGGCCTCGGCGGCGTCCAGGACGTCGGCCTCCGCCAGCGTGGGCGCGCCGCCGCCCAGCCGGGCCGGAACCCAGTACGCACCGGGCTCGTGCACGTAGGTCTCCTGCAGCCCGCTCAGCAGTTTCTGCATGGTGACCTTGAGTTCGGCGGTGAGGTCGGCCGCCGGCTCATAGGGTGGGATCGGCGCCCCGACGGCGATGGAGATCGGCGTGTTGGTGCGGCCCAGCCGCTTCGGATGACCCTTGGTCCAGACCCGCTGCGCACCCCAGATCACGATGGGGATGATCGGCACCTCGGCCTCGATCGCCATCCGCGCGGCCCCGGACTTCAGGTCCTTGATCTCGAAACTGCGGCTGATGGTGGCCTCGGGATAGACGCCCACGAGTTCACCGGCGCGCAGGTACTCCACGGCCGATTTATAGGATTCGGCACCGGCGGTGCGGTCCACCGGAATATGTTTGAGCGCCCGCATGATCGGCCCGGAGATCTTGTTGTCGAAGACATCGTGTTTGGCCATGAACCGGATATAGCGCTTCGGTGTGCGCACGGGCAGGCCCGCGTAGGTGAAGTCCATATAGCCGGTGTGATTGACCGCGAGAACCGCACCGCCCCGGGCGGGAATGTTCTCGTCGCCGGTGACGGTGAATTTCAGGCCCTCGAGGAAGAAGACGGTCCGGGCGAGCCCGATGATCGTCCGGTAGACGGGTTCCACAAGTCCGCTAGCGTAGTCGCTGCCATGATGACCGGCAGCGTCCGGCCCGCCGCGCCGAACCCTGTCCGGGTTGTCCGGATCCGCGCGGAGCCGGATGCGCCGAGGTGTTCGCAGGAAAGGTGATCGTCGAAGTGGAACGCGCCCGCCCCGTACCGTCGCGCCGAACCGGTGGTGCCGCCGCGCCGCAACCGGTACGTGAGGTCCCCGAGATCGCTACCGAGGGCACGGTCGCCGTGCCGGGCCGGCGGTATACCCGGGTGCGATCGCTGGCCGCCGGTCTCGCCACGGCCGGGGTCCTGCTGAGCACCGGATGCGATTCCGTATCGGGGATTCCCGGGGACGATCAGGGGGCCGGACACACCGCCCCTGCCGAAACGGCCGACTCCGCACAGCCGGATCTGCCGGCGGCCCCACCGCCTCCGGCCGCTCCGGCGCTGCCGCCGGTGCCCGCGGACGCTCCCGTCGTCGGCGCGGTGCCGGGCGTCGAGCAGGCCACGCCCGCGCTGCGACGGTTCGCCGCCGACCTGCGCGTCGGCGATATCGCGACCCTGCAGCAGCGCTGCTGGTCCCTGCCGCCGCTCACCGTGCAGACCATGTACGCCGACCCCGACGCGGTACTCACCGCTCTGGCCCGGCCCGGCACAGTGAGCGACGGAACCCTCACGTGGACCGACGGAGTGACCACCGTCACCGTGGACGAAAGCCGGGTCGCGTCCGGATATGCCTGCGGGCGGGTGTCACCCGCCTATACAGAACCCGTCTTCGACGCCGCCGATGCCCGGCACACCGTGCGCCGCTATCTCGCCCGCACCACCGGGCAGCCCCTCGACCCCGCCGACCGCGAGGAGGAATACCCGCTGGTCTGCGCCGCGGAACCCGCCGGATGGGATCCGCAGGCCACCGGCGCGCCGGTGGTTGCGCCGCTGGCAACCGATCCCGGCGCGCTCACCGGCGTCACCGGATTCGCCGACCAGCAGATCAGTTCACAGCAGTTGACGCCGGGATATATGTCGGTATCGGTGCCGGTCACGAATGCGGCAGGGGTCACACAGAATCGGACATTCCTCCTCGAGCAGGGTGACGACGGCTACTGCATCGGGGAAATCTCGGCCTGACCCACTACCCTGGAGGCCCGTAAACGGTCAGGAGGAGTGAGCTCGTGCAGATCACCAGTGTCGGACACGCGGGATTCCATATCCGGACCGCGGCCGGTTCCATCCTTTGCGATCCCTGGATGAACCCCGCGTATTTCGGTTCCTGGTTCCCGTTCCCGGACAATACCCAGCTCGACTGGGAGGAACTCGGCAACTGCGATTTCCTATACGTCTCCCATCTGCACCGAGATCATTTCGACGCCGCGCATCTACGCGAATACGTCAACAAGGACGCCACCGTCCTCCTGCCCGATTACCCGGTCCCGGACCTGCGCCGTGAGCTGGAGAAACTCGGTTTTCACAAATTCTTCGAAACCGAGGATTCGGTCAAGCACCGGATCACCGGGGCAATGGGCGCCGGCAGCGGCGATCCCACCGCGGAACTCGACATCATGATCGTCGCGTTGCGCGCCCCCGCGGACGGCCCGATCGGTGATTCCGGGCTCATCGTCTCCGACGGCGAGACCACCTGTTTCAACATGAACGACGCGCGTCCGGTGGATATGGATGTCCTGCACGACGCCTTCGGCAAGATCGATATTCATCTGCTCCAGTACTCCGGCGCCATCTGGTATCCGATGGTGTACGACATCCCCGCACGGACGAAATCCAATTTCGGCAAGCAGAAGCGGCAGCGCGGAATGGACCGGGCCCGCAGCTATATCGAACAGGTGGGCGCCACCTGGGTGGTGCCGTCGGCGGGTCCGCCGGTTTTCCTGGACGACGATCTGCGCTACCTCAACGACGATTGCGGAAACGAAGGCAATATCTTCCCCGACCAGATGGTCTTCCTGGACCAGATGCGGCAGCACGGTCACGATCGCGGCCTGCTGATGGTGCCCGGTTCGACCGTCGACGTGCACGGTTCCGACGCGGAACTCGCCCACCCCTACGATCCGGCGACGGTCTGGAGCGATAAGGCCGCCTATATCGAGAAGATGGCGCAGCGCCTGGCCCCCGTCCTGGTGGCGGAGAAGAAGACCTGGGCGCCCGCCGAGGGTGAGCCGCTGCTCGAACCGCTGCGGCAACTGTTCGAACCGATCATGGCGCAGAGCGATCTGATCTGCGACGGAATCGGTTATCCGGTCGGTCTGGTGATCGGCGAGGAAACTGTGGTCCTGGACTTCCCGAACCGCGCCGTCCGCGCACCGCTGGAAGGTGAGGGCCGGTACCGCTACGGATTCCGCATCGCCCCCGAACTCGTGCGCACCGTACTGCGCGATCAGGAACCGGACTGGGTGAACACGATCTTCCTGTCCACCCGCTTCGAGGCGTGGCGCATCGGCGGCTACAACGAATACCTCTACACCTTCTTCAAATGTCTCACCGACGAACGCATCGCCTATGCCGACGGCTGGTTCTCCGAGGCCCACGACGATTCGGCCTCCGTGGAGGTCGAGGGCTGGGAGATCCAGCGCCGCTGTCCCCACCTGAAGGCCGACCTGTCGAAATTCGGTGTAGTGGAAGGAAAAACCCTCACCTGCAACCTGCACGGGTGGCAGTGGGATCTGGAATCCGGTCGCTGCAAAACCTCCAAGGGCCACGAACTCCGGTCCCGGAAGGTCTCCGAACCGGCGGGGTAACGCATCGGCCGACACGGGGGAGGTGACGCGGGTGACGAGTATGACCGCCCGTGCGGCGCGGGCCGCACTGTACTCGCTCATCGAGCGGGTCAACGAGGATGCCGTGGCCATCCACATCCGCGGTCGATCGGGCAATGCGGTACTGATCTCCGAAGACGAGTACAACTCCCTTCGCGAAACCATGTACCTAATGCGTTCTCCCGCCAACGCCGCCCGCCTCGCCCAGGGAATCGCCCAACTCGAGGCCGGTGAATCGGTCGAGGTGAACGCCGAGCAATAGGTGGATAGGTCCGAATGATGCCCAAGGCTCAGGCCGGCGGCTGCTACTGACCCGGCTGGGCGCCGGCAGTGGATTGCCCAGCTGGTAAAGCACCGAAATCGATTCGATCGCACCACCTCTGACGTTCTCGGGGTATCTTTGGTGCGCCCGGAACCGGTGGATACAAGGGGGACCGGGCGGGTAGGCGGGGCCTTGGGGGCGACAGCTTCTCCGCGTCGGGCGCGTACCCAGCACAGCACCGAGATGCGGCGCTGTGCCATATGCGATCGAAATCTCTCCGAATCACCATGGTGTTTTTCATCTTGGAAGCCGGAACGGCTCTCGGATGAGGCGCCCGGTCCCCTTGAATGGAGCTGGTCGAATGGCTGAGTGCGCTGGATCGACGCTGCCCCGGCGGCAGATCGGTAAGTACCTGCGCGATGGGCGGGAGGCTGTTGGTTTGACGTTGGCCGACGTGGGCGCGCTCATGGAATGGAGTATCAGCACTGTCCAGCGGCTGGAAGTCGGCAAAACCGAGCGGATCCGGTTGGTGGACTTGGAGGCTTTGTGCCGGATCTACGAGTTCAGCGAGGAGTTCACCGAGGTTTTGAAGGGCCTGGCCTTGCAGGCCAACGATAAGAGCTGGTCGCATGATTTCGCCGAGCCGATCCCGGCACATTTCGATGTGTTCGTCAACCTGGAGTCGGGTGCCGGTCGGATCGGTACATACGAGCCCGAGATTGTGCCGGGGATCGTGCAAACGCGGGACTACGCCGCAGCCCTTATGCGGTCGGCGTTTCCGGACGCGCCGCCTTCCGAGCATGAACGCCGGGTGACAGCGCGCCTCCGGCGGCAGGCGTTGATCACTCGAAAAGCCCGACCGGTCAGCATCGAAATACTGCTTCGGGAATCAGTTCTCCACGGCCTGGTGGGTGATCGTCGTGTCATGGCCGCCCAACTGCGGTATCTGGCCGACCTTGCCGGTCTGCCGAATGTGACTCTCAACATCCTGCCTTTCGCGGCCGGGTTTCCGCTGGGGAAGGTAACGGGTCCATTCGTCCTGCTCCAGCCGAGGAGTCAGAGGCCCCGGAAGGTCGAAGAGCCAAGGGTCGTCTATGTGGAGAGCTTCACCGGCGATATGTTCTTGGAGAAAGAGTCTGCGGTCGACACATATGCCGAGTGGTTTCGAATGCTTCTGGACGTGTCGTTGAACACTGTCGAGAGCAGGGACTTGCTGAGGCGAACTGCGAGAAGGTACGTCTCACGAACGGGACCGAGCAAAAGGCCGGACTATCGGAAATAAGGACACCGAGGACCGGCACGCACGATCCATGCAGGCGCATCGCCGGTCATCGCTCAATCGAGGCGGGTGGCTTTCGAGGTGATCCCCACTGCACCTTCCGGCCCGATTTTCAGCGGCGGTAGAGTCACGCCATGGCTTCGCGCATCATCCGGATCGCCACCCGCTCCAGCCCGATGGCGGTGGCACAGGCCGAGCAGGTCGCTGCCGGTCTCGCCGGGTTCGGGGTGGAAACCGAATTGGTGAAGGTGACCTCCGCCGGTGACCGCTGGATGGGGGATCTGGCGCAGCTCGGGGGTAAGGGGGCTTTCGTCAAGGAGATCGACGACGCCCTGCTCGACGACCGGGCCGATCTCGCGGTGCACTGCCTCAAAGATATTCCTGGTGATATCCCGATTCCCGAAGGAATCGCGTTCGCCGGATTCCCGAAGCGCGACGACGTCCGCGACGCGATCATCACCAAGGACGGCCGGCCGCTGGCCGAGCAGCCCGCCGGAACGGTGGTGGGGACCAGTTCGGTGCGCCGGGCCGCGCAGTTGCGGTTGCACTATCCGGGCCTGGAGATGAAACCGCTGCGCGGGAATATGAACACCCGGCTGCAACGGCTGGAGGACGGGTACTGCGATGTGCTGATCGCCGCGGTGTCCGGGATGTACCGGATCGGCCGGGAGGACCGGATCACCGAGATCCTGCCGGTGGATGTGATGTGCCCGCCGATCGGCGCGGGTGTGCTGACCCTGGCCTGCCGCGCCGGTGACGACGAGGTCCGGGAGCTGGCGGGACGGCTCGATCATGCGGAGACCCGCAAGGTCGCCGATGCCGAACGCGCCATGCTGCACGCGCTGCAAGGGCACTGCAATTCGCCGATCGCCGGGGTGTGCGTGATCGAACCCACCGGGCGGCTTTCACTGCGTGGCAAGGTCTTCGACCTCGAGGGTACGAAGTGGCTGGATTCGCAGCACTGGGGTGTGCCGGAGGATCCGCAGGCCCTGGGCTTCTTCGTGGGTTCGGATCTGCTGCGACAGGGTGCGCGGGCCATCATCGATTCGATCCCGCACTAGGTACCGATCACGCTCGGTGTCGCGGCGGTCGGAGTCCTCACGGCCCACGATCGGCCGGAGAACGTTTCTGGCGCCGCCGCGAGCCCGGATGTCTTCCTATGTCGATGATTTCCGAAACAGCCGGGCACTCGAATACTCCGCACTGGTAACCAGTCCGCTTGCATCACACAGGGGCTGGACGAGGGAAGTCAGATGATATTCGGATGCGGAGCGCAGGAAGAGGATTTCGCCGCCGTGTTCCTGTTCGATCAACCTGTAGCCGACCCTCATCCGTTCGCCGGCCACTTCGATCCACCCGGCGCCTTCGTGTGCTCCCTCGGAAACGCCTTCCAGACCGATGGTGGTATCGCCCCCGGTGTACTCGGCCTCGTTGCGGCTGCCGAGCCAGCTGTCCATCGTCGCACCGCACGGCGGATCGGCCGCGTCGGCGGCCGGTGGCCACAACGCGACCGTCGCCATCGCCACGACCACGGCGGTCATCCCAGAGACTGTGAATCGTCGTTTCACGCAGAACCTCCGAATCTGTGCCTGGCTCGAATGCGGCCCGTGTCGACAGGTCTCCGGTGTGCTGGGAATCGACACGTGATCGGAAACCATTGAAACGGGAACCTTCCCGCTGTGGAGGTAGGCAGGGCGGCATGTCGGCCCTGAAGCTCGGGGATCGGTGGCAGAACGTGACTCGCTTCCCGTTACCGGAGGGACCGGCCATGTCGTCGCCACATCAGGCGTAGCGGGCGGCGATCGCGGCGGCGCGGTCGCGCAGGGCGGTGCGCAACGATTGCGGGGCAAGGGCTTCCGCGTCGGTGCCCAGCTGCCACAGCGCCCACTCCGCGTGCCTCGAATCCTGGAAGGTGACCTCGAGGTGCAGCAGGCCGTCGGCGCCGGTTTCTTCGGTGCGTACGGCCAGTGCGGTGCCGGTCAGTTCGTCCCGGCGGGCCGGATTCATGCGCAGGAGCACGGTGACCTGGTCGCCGCCGGTACGAAAGCGGGCACTGCGTTCCTGCCAGATCCGGCCCATATCGACCGTATCCGGTCGCTGTGCGGGTTCGGCGAGGGCTTCGGCCGCATGGATTCTGGAGAGGCGGTAGGTCCGGTCCGCGCCCGCGGTCGTGGCCAGTAGGTACCCCGTGTCACGTACGGTGACCAGGCCGATCGGGTCCACCGTTCGCCATTTCGGTGGCTGATCCACCGCCGCGTAGTGGATACGCAATTTGTGTCCGGCGAGTACCGCCCGCCGGACCTGGATCATGACGGCGTTCGGTATGTCCTCGGTGAGTTGCCGGCGCGCGAGCAGGTCGGTTTCCGGGTCGACGAGAAACCGCTGGGCCGCATCACTTGCCGTGGCCCGGTGATTCTCGGGCAGCGCGTCGACCAGCTTGCGCATCGCCGAGGCGAGGGCGGAGCCCAGGCCGAAGACCTGGTCGCCCCGGCCCGACGCGGCGGTCAACAGGGCGAGGGCCTCGTCGTGGTTCATTCCGTTGAGTTCGGTGCGGAATCCGGGCAGCAGTGCGAAACCGCCGTGCCGGCCGCGTTCGGCGTAGACCGGGACGCCGGCAGCGGAAAGCGCGTCGATATCGCGCAGCACCGTCCGGGTGGAGACTTCCAGCTCGCGGGCGAGGCTGTCCGCGGACATCCGGCCGCGCTGCCGCAGCAGCAGTACCAGCGAGATCAGCCGATCGGCACGCACCCGGAAATTCTACGGAAATACCTGACACAGGATGTCGTGATTTCCCGGGAGGCTCATTCACGCGCGGCCGGAGCGGCCGTCGTGCCTTGCGGACGTGCGTGACCGTACGAATCGAATGGAGTGGATGTGGCGATGCAACGAACGGCAGTGAACCCGGTGGCCTGGTCGGTGGGGATGGGGTTCAACCAGGGCGAGATGGTATCCGGCCATACGCGGACCCTGTTCATCTCGGGCCAGACCGCGATGAACGACGACGGTGAGCCACAGTACGACGGCGATATGGCGGCCCAGCTGGGGATGAGTGTGGACAATCTGGCGGCGGTGCTCGGCGCCGCCGGGATGTCGCCGGCGGATCTGGTCCGGCTCAACGTCTATACGACCGACGTCGATCTGCTCTTCGCGCACTACGGGGTGCTGGCGTCATGGCTCGGCGCGGCCGGGGTGGCGCCCACCACCACGATGCTGGGTGTGACGCGATTGGCGATCCCGGGCCAGCTGGTCGAACTCGAGGGCACCGCCGTCGGGTGAGTGGACTCGGCGCGGCTCGTGCCGATCGAACGGTACGAGCCGCGAGCGGCGCACCGCGGGTACTCGATCGTGGAAGCCGGTCGGTCAGCTCGGATCCGAACCCCTGATCGCGGACAGCCAGATTCCGGTGGCGGCCGCGACCACCGCGGAACCGGCGAACGCGCCGATTCCACCACCCATCACATACACCCACAGCAGCCCGACGAACGGTGCGGCGACCGCGGTTTGGGCGTCCAGCAGCAGTCTGCGGCCGATCCGGGCAACCGCGGCGCCGCGGGCGGCGATATCGCGACCGGCCCGGGTGGGGTTGTCCACCAGCCGCCCCGGGGGTTCGGTATCACGTTCCCGGCCTGCCGGCAGCAGCCGGAGACCGGTATCGGCACTTTCGGCGGCCCGGGCCTCCTCTCCGGCCGTTTCCGTTCCGCCCTCCCGGACCACGATCCGCCGGTCGCCGAGATAGGCCGTGCCCCCGGTGAACCCGACCAGCTCGGGCGTGAAATACACCGGGATCCAGTAGCTCCGGCGCTGCTCACGGATCTCCAGCCACGACCGGCTGAGCAGCTGATACTCCTGTCTGACCCGGCGCACCGGAACCGGTCCCGGCCGGGCGGGACCGTAGCGCAGCGACCCGGCCGCCACCGCGAACCGGTACCCGCTGTAGCCCACGATCCCCGCGCCCACCACGACCAGTGCGCTGAGCTGGTCCGGATCGGCGAACGGCGCCCACGCGGTGAGTACCGCGAGGGCGCCGATCGTCACTGCCAGGGGATAGGCCAGGGCGCGGCCCATCCCGGAACTCACTTCAGGAAACCGATTTTCGTGTAGTCCAGCGAGGCCAGCCCGGCGGCGCCGTAGTTGGCGAGGTTCTCCCGGACGCCGACATTGCCGGGCGACTGCAGCAGCGGGATCGAGTGGCCCTCGGCCCAGACCGCCTGGTCGACCTGGTTGGCCAGGTCGATGGCCTTCTGCGGATCCAGTTCGGACAAGGTCTCCTCGATGAGCTGATTCAGCTCGGGGGAGCCGATCCGGCCGTAGTTGCCCTGCAGGTCGTCGGGGTAGAGGCCCCAGATCTGCGGGATACTGCTGAGCGGGAACGCGTCACCCTGCCAGCTCCACTGCGCCACATCGAAATCGCCGGGCTGGATCACATCGGTGAAGAATCCCGGGCCGGGTTTGGTCTCGATATTCAGCTTGACCCCGATCTTGCCGAGGTTCTGCTGGATGATCTGCGCGATCTTCACCCAGGACTGATCGTTGTACATCACATCGCGGATCTCGAGCCGGCGGCCGTCCTTCTCCCGCACATCCCCGTTGAGCTTCCAGCCCAGGGCATCCAGTTCGCGGGCGGCGGCGTCGGGATCGAAGGGCAGGCTGTTGTCCTGATAGCCCTCCTGGCCTTCGACGAAGATGTGATTGTTCAGCGGTTTCGGATCCTGTACCAGGCCGTTCTGGATCGCTTTCGCGATCCCGGCCCGGTCGATCGCCTTGATGATCGCGACCCGCACCCCGGGATCCTCCAGCAGCGAACCGGGGGCACCGTTGAAGGTCAGATGGTTCCAATAGACACTGGGTGCGCGGCGGATCACCACGCCGGGAGTGTTACGCGCGGTCTGCATATCGTCGCGGGAACCCAGGCCGACCGCGTCGACCTCGTTGTTTGCCAGCGCGGGCACCATGGCCTCGGAGGCCATCTCACTGAAGGTGATGGTGTCCAGTTTGGGGGTGTCGCCCCACCACTTCGGGTTGCGGCCCAGTACGACCCGGCCCTGCGCGCGGTCGGTCGCCTGCACGATGAACGGCCCGGCCGTCTTCCCGGCCTGGTTGCGCCAGCCCTCGTTGAAGGCTTCGGGGGTGGCGGTGGCCTCCTTGGGCAGCAGCATGGAGTTTCCGGCGAACTGGCCGGCCCAGTCGGCGAAATGCTTGTTGAAGGTGATGATCGCCTGGCGATCGTCGACGCCGCGTTCCACCTTCTCGACCCGGTCGAAGCCCGTGGTGTTGCCCACCAGGAACCGTTTGTCCCGGCCGCTGAGCGCATTGGCCTGCGAGGAGATGTCCTCCCAGGTGATCGGCGAACCGTCGGACCAGACGGCCTTCGGGTTGATGGTGTAGGTCACCTGCTGGGGTTCGGTGCTGGTGAGTTCCACACTGGTGAAATAGTTCGTATCCACCGAGGTCCGCCCGGCGGCGTCGGTGACGAACGAGCGCGGCAGGGTGGGCCGGATGACGCCCGCCGAACCGCCGTCGCTGTCGAGTTGCAGCGGATTCCACTGTTCGGGGAACGACGACATCACCAGCCGCAGATTGCCGCCGTCGCGCAATTCGCTCACATCGCGCGGGTTGATGTCGTTGACCGTGCCCACCTGCGCGACCGCGCCCTCGGGAGCCCCGCTGTCGTTCGCGCCGCAGCCGGCCGCGAGCAGGGCCACGGCGCACAGCGGCACCGCGAGCTTCCTCCCCACCGATCGAATCCTCATGGCCGATACTTCCTTCCTGCCGGTCGATCCCCGAACATCTCGGTCAACCCTCTACCACGGGTACGGGCACCGCATCGATCAGCGCGCGCGTGTATTCGTGTGCCGGATCGCCGAAGATCTGCTCCGCCGGGCCGGATTCGACGATCTTGCCGCGGTACATGACGGCGATATCGTGCGCCAGGTTGCGTACCACCGACAGATCGTGGGAGACGAACAGATACGACAGGCCGCGCTCGGCCTGCAATTCGCGCAGCAGGTTCAGCACACCCGCCTGGATCGAGACATCCAGTGACGAAACGGGTTCGTCCAGCACCAGCAGTTCCGGGTCCAGTGCCAGGGCACGCGCGACGCAGATGCGCTGTTTCTGCCCACCGGAGAAATCGGCCGGATACCGGTCGGCGTGCTCCGGGCGCAGCCCCACCAGCCGCAGCAATTCGGGAACCCGCGTATCGATCTCGGACTTCGGGCGGCCGGCGATCCGCAGCGGCTGGGCGATCACATCGGAGACCGGGAGCCGGGGATCCAGGGACGCGGTGGGGTCCTGGAAGACGATCTGAAGTTTGCGGCGCAGGTCACGGCGCTCGGCGCGGGTGAGCGTGGCCGTATCGCGGCCCATCACCTCGATGGTTCCGGCCTGCGGTCTCGCCAGGTCCAGGATCTGGGTGAGGGTGGTCGATTTACCGGAACCGGATTCGCCGACCAGGGCGAGCGTACGGCCCGCCCGGATCTCGAAACTGATCCCGTCGACCGCGCGCACTTCACCCTTGTTGCGCCGGAACAGGATTCCGGAGGTGATCGGGAAGGTCTTCACCAGATCGGTCACCTTCAGAACCGTGCGTGATTCGGTGTCCGGGGCGGGTTCGGGTTCGCCGATATCGCGCCGGTAGGCATCGAAGAGCGCCTCGGGGCCCACCTCGCCGGTGCGGATGCACGCCGCGCTGTGCCCCGGGACCGCCTCGGTGAGCGGCGGTTCCGCGGCCCGGCAGTCCTCGATCGCCACCGGGCAGCGCGGCGCGAACGAACACCCCGGCGGCAGCGCGTGCATGGCCGGGGGAGCGCCGACGATCGGGATCAACGGCGCCCGGGCGGGGCCGTCCATCCGGGGGATCGACCCGAGCAGGCCCACGGTGTATGGCATCCGGGGATTGCGGAAGATATTCGCGGTGCTCGCGGTCTCCACCACCCGGCCCGCGTACATCACCGCGACCCGGTCGGCGATGGTGGCCGCGATACCCATGTCGTGAGTGATCATGATGACGCCCGCGCCGGTGATATCGCGCGCCTTGCGCAGCAGGTTCAGGATCTGCTTCTGCACGGTGACGTCGAGCGCGGTGGTGGGTTCGTCGCAGATGATGAGCGCCGGATCGTTGGCGATCGCCATGGCGATCACCACCCGCTGGCGCATCCCGCCGGAGAACTCGTGCGGAAACGCCTTGGCCCGCAGTTCCGGATCGGGGATACCGACCAGGTCGAGCAGTTCCACCGCCCGCTCGGCCGCCTCCGATTTACTCATCGCGCCGTGCGCGAGCAGCGCCTCCGCGATCTGCTCGCCGACCCGGTACACCGGTGTGAGCGCCGAGAGCGGGTCCTGGAACACCATGCTCACCGAGCTGCCGCGCAGTTGCGACAACTCCCTGTCGCCGAGGCCGAGCAGTTCCCGGCCGCGCAACCGGATCGACCCGGTGACCCGCGCCTGGTCGGGCAGCAGGCCCATGACCGCCAGCGAGGACACCGATTTGCCCGAACCGGATTCGCCGACGATCGCCAGCACCTCACCGTCGGCGACCGTGTAGTCCACGCCGCGGACGGCCTCCACGCGGCCCTCTTCGCTCGGAAAGGAAACCCGCAGATCGGACACCTCGAGCAGGGGTGCGCCGCGGTGGCCGCCGGCGGTGCCGGTCTTGTCCATGATCGTCGTCTCCCCGGTCATGCCCGCACCTGCTGCTTCTGCGCGTCCTGTGCCCGTTGCGCGCGGCGGGCCTTACGGGACGGCCGGGAGCGCGCCCGCTGCGCGCTCGGGTCGAACGCATCGCGCAGGCCGTCGCCGACCAGGTTGGCGCAGAGCACGGTGATGATCAGCAGCCCGCCCGCGAACAGGAACATCCACGGGTAGGTCATGGCGGAGCTGGTGCCGTTGGCGATCAGCGTCCCCAGCGACACATCCGGGGGCTGGACGCCGAAACCGAGGAAGCTCAGCCCGGTTTCGGCCATGATCGAGGCGCCGATGGTCAGCGTGGTGTCGATGATCAGGATCGAGGCGATATTCGGCACGATATGGGTCAGGATGATCTTGTAGGTCGGCGCGCCCATATAGCGCGCGGCCCGGACGAATTCGCGCTCGCGCAGGCTCATGGTGAGCCCGCGCACGATCCGCGCGCTGATCATCCAGCCGAAGACGCTGAGCAGCACGATCAGCAGCAGAATCGAACCGCTGCCCTTGGTACGCGGCGCGAACAGCGCCACGATGATGAAACTCGGGACCACCAGCAGCAGATCGACCAGCCACATGATCGCGCGGTCGGTCCACCCGCCCAGCAGCCCCGCCACCGCACCCGCGAGCGCGGCCAGCGTGGTCGACGCGAGAGCCACGCAGATGCCGATGATCAGGGATTTCTGCAGGCCGCGCAGGGTCTGGGCGAGAACGTCCTGTCCGATCTCGTTGGTACCGAACGGATGTTGCGGGCTGGGCGGCTGCAGTAACGCCGTGTAATCGAGTTCCTGATAGTCGTAGGGCAGCAGCGGCGGTAGCGCGAAAGCGGCCACGAACAGCAGGAGCAGTATCGCCGCGCCGACCAGGGCGGGCCGGTTGCGCAGGAAGCGGCGCAACACCAGCTTCCGCCGTCCGGTGGCGGCCGGTTCCGGCGCGCCCTGGACCAGGATCTCGGTTTCGTTGATACTCACGCTGCGCCCCTGGTGGATTCGCGGGGATATCGGTGGTCGCGCCGGGTCGTCGTCATGAGACCCGCACCCGTGGGTCGAGGACCGCGTACACGACATCGGAGAGCAGGCCCGATACCAGCACCACCAGACCCGCGAACGCCGTTACCGTGGCGACCACGTAGATGTCCTGCGCGTTGATGGAATCCACCAGCCATTCGCCCACGCCGTGCCAGCCGAAGATCTTCTCGGTGAAGGTGGCGCCGGTGATCAATCCGCCCAGGCTGTAGGCGAACAGCGTGGCCATCGGGATGAGCGCGGTCCGCAGACCGTGCTTGTACAGGGCGCGGTTGCGGGTGAGGCCTTTGGCCCGGGCCGTCCGGATGAAATCGCTCTGCAGTACATCGAGCATGGCATTGCGCTGGTAGCGGCTGTATCCGGCCATTCCGCCCAGTGCCAGGGTGAGCGTCGGCAGCACCAGATGCTGGACCCGGTCGAGGAGCTGGGGGCCGAAACCCTCGATATGGCCGGCGGAGGTTTCGCCGGTGTAGAGGAAGATCTGCTGTCCCGTCGCCGAGTTGATCTCCAGTGCACCGTATTTCAGCAGCGTGGCCAGCAGGAACACCGGAGTGGACAGGATGAGCAGGGAGACGATGGTGGTGAAGTAGTCGCTGAATCTGTATTGGCGGATCGCGCCCGCCGCGCCGATCAGCACCCCGAGCACCGTGCCGATCACCGAACCGACGATCAGCAGCCGCAGGCTCACCGCCACCCGGCGGCCCAGTTCCTCGCTGACCGGTTGCCCGCTGAGGGTTTCGCCGAAATCGCCGTGCGCCACCCCTTTCATCCAGGTCAGGTAGCGCTGCGGAATCGGCTCGTCCAGGTGCAGTTCCTCGGCCTTGGCGTCGATCACCGACTGGGGTGGCCGGGGATTGCGCTGTTCCAGGCTGTCCAGCGGCCGGAAGGTCAGCGACGCGAGGCTGAAGGTGAGAAAGGACGCCAAGAGCAGCAGCACGACGTAGTTGAGCGCGCGTCGTAGCAGAAAGCCGGCCATCGTTCCCCTCGCGATCAGGTGTAGCCCCCGATCATAGGGAGCAACCCCGCCACATGCGCGATGGACGGCACGCTGCGTGTTCGCGATACCGGGCGCCTTCGGGCGGCCCCGGCCGACACAGCAGAATGGAGCAGGTGACCGCAGCGCTGCAGACCCGACCGAAGCTGGTGGCCTCCGATGTGGACGGCACCCTGATCGACCCGTACGAGCGGGTCACGGCGCGGACGAAAGCCGTGGTCGAGGCGCTGGTCGCCGACGGTGTGCCGTTCGTCCTGGCCACCGGACGCCCACCGCGCTGGATCGCGCCGGTGGTCGCGGGGCTGGGTTTCGCGCCGCTGTGCGTCTGCGGGAACGGGGCGGTGCTCTACGACGCCGACGCCGACCGGGTGCTGGCCACCACCGCCCTCGACGTGCCGACGCTGGCCTGGCTCGCCGACCTCGCGGAGAAGGTGCTGCCGGGCTGCGGGCTCGCGGCGGAGCGGGTCGGCGCCACGGCGCACGATGCCGCCACTCCGCAATTCGTCAGCTCTCCGACCTACGAACACGCGTGGCTGAACCCGGACGACACCGCGGTCGCGCGGGACGAGGTCATCGACAGCCCGGCGATCAAGATGCTCATCCGGTTACCCGGTGCGAGCAGCGGCGATATGGCGGCCACGCTGGCCGGGCATATCGGCGACCGGGCGGATATCACCTACTCGACCGACCACGGCCTCGTCGAGATCTCCGCCCCCGGGGTCACCAAGGCGCGTGGCCTGCGCACCATCGGCGACCGGCTGGGGATCGCCGCCGGGGATATGGTCGCCTTCGGCGATATGCCCAACGACATACCGATGCTGCGCATGGTGGGGCTGGGGGTGGCGATGGGTCACGCCCACCCGGACGCGCTCGCGGCCGCGGACGAGGTGACCGGCACCAATTCCGAGGACGGGGTGGCGCAGGTGCTGGAGCGGTGGTGGGGGGCCGGGATCGTGATCCGGGGCCGCGGGTCTCGGCGCGCCTGACGCGGTGCCTCGTGATCGGCGCGGTGACACGCTGCGCCGATCGTGGCCGGACAGCACTGTGCCGAACCACCGCGGCGGTTCGGCACAGGTCGGAAGCGAGCGGACTCAGGCAGCGGGTGCCGGCAGCGAAGGGGCCGGTGCCGGGGCCCCGGGGTCCGGTTCGGCGCCGGGCGGGGGGACCGGGATATCGATGGGGGCAGGATTCTGTCCCGGTACTAGAGCGGGGGCCGCCGGCTGTGGGGCGGGAGCCACCTCCGGAGCCCCGGCCTGCGGGGATATCGCCGATGGATCTCCCGAGGTCGAGATCTGTGGATTCGTCTGCGGGTCCACGGCCGCCGGCCCGGGCTCGGCGGCCGGCGCGGGACCGGGCGTATCGACCGGAGCCGGGCCCGGAGCCGCGCCCTGCGGGCCGGGCGCGGTATGCGGTACGGGCGCCTGCCCCTGGGCGCCGGGTTGCCCGGGCGCGGCCAGGGGAGCCGGGTTCACCGCCTGGGGCGGGGGCGCCGGGCCGGTGTTCCCGTTCTGCACCTGGTCCTGATGGTTGTCGTTGTAGGTCTTCCACAGCGTGCTCACCACATCGGTGACCTGGTTCAGGATCAGGGAGCCGTGCTGGAAATCGGTGCGCATTCCCTCGGGAACCTCGTAGGGGTTGCTCAGCGGCAGGCCGAGCGCGCCCGCGTCGGCGCCCATTTCCAGGAAGCGATCCAGGATCTTGCCCACCACCTCGTAGGCCTGGCCGTCCGGGGCGGTGTACACGTTCCCGTTGACGAATTCCGCGTACTGCTGGCCCTGTGCGGCGGGCCGGGGCTCGGACGCGGCCTGGCCGAGCGGGCCGTCGGGGCCGCCCTTGGAGACCCAGTACTTGGCGATGAGATTGTCGCCCACCATGTTCAGCAGCCGCGAGGTGAGATCGGCCAGCGCGGCGAGATCGGACCTGCTGGCCTGGCTGCGCGGTGCGCCGCCGGTGCCCCCGGCCTCGCCGGCCGCGATCGTGCGGATGCGGTCCATCTGCGAATAAGCGGCGTCGCCGGGGCAGCTGGTGTTGCCGACATCGCGATGAGCGAAGACCACCGGCAGTTTCACCTCCGCGCCCTGCGGATACGGGGTGAACTCGGTGCCCTCGGAGTACATCGTGGTGGTGCCCTTGGGGTCGAGCCCCGCGGTGCGCGCCCGCCAGCCGATGAATTTGCCGACCGCCTCGATGGACTCGTCGGTGGGCTGTTCGGCCTGGTAGTCGCCCATGATCGCGACGCCGGAGGTGTTCTCGTTGAATCCGCCCGCGTGGGCGCCCTGGACGGTCCGGTTCAGGCCGCCGTAGCGGCCTTCGAATATCTGCCCGTACTTGTCGACCAGGGCGTTGTAGCCCATATCGCACCACCCCAGCGTCTGCGAGTGGTAGGCGTAGATCGCGCGGACGATCCCGGCCGATTCCGCCTTGCTGTAGTCGTTGCGGCCCGCGGTGTGGTGCACGGTGATCCCGCCGAGCCCGTCGTCGTAGGTGGGTTCCTGGCAGCGGATGGATTCGTCGGCGCCCCACTGATTGCGGGCGATCACCCGGGGCCCGCCGTCGGGCAGGGCGGCGGCGATGTTGTCGAGGTGGTCGTCGACCGCCCCGCGTCCGGGGTCGATGAGGACGGCGGTGAGATCGGGCGGCGGCTGCGGTGCGCCCGCGGCGGCGGGGGTGCGCAGGCCGCCCGGGGCCGGGGACTGCTGCGGTTTACGGGTGACCAGTACCTGCACGGCGGTGGTGTTGCCGACATAGATCGGATCGGTGCCCGCGGGGCTGCCGTTCGGCACACCGTCGGCGCCGTCGATCGGGCTGGCCTCGTACCACTGGCCCCAGCCGCCGTCGGGCTGTTTGGCGCGGATCATCACGGTGGTGTCGGCGAGTTCGGGGGCGGTCAGCGCGACCATGCTGAACGGCTGTTCGCGTGTCAGCTCCTTGACCTGCGCACCGACGGCGTTCATGAATTCCGGCGGGATGATGCCCGGGGTGAGCGCGGGGGTGTCGGCGGCCGGGGTGGCGCCGGGCGCCTCGGTGACGAAACCGAGGCCGGGCGCGCGGCCGGGCAGCTGCCGCCCGGGTACCGGCTCGTTCGGGGTGGCACCGGGCATACCCAGCGATTGCAGGTCCGAGAGGCGCAGGTCGGGCAGGTCGAGACCACTGAGTTCACCGAGCGGCAGCACGATATCGGGGGCGCTCTTCAGCGCCAGCTCGCTGAGCCGGGGTGGGACGGCGGTGAGTTCCACCTGGTCGGCGGACTTGTCGCGTCCGCTGACGGTGGGTACCAGGATCGGGCCCGCCACCGCAACTAACGCGACAACCGGCAGGACAACGGAACGCTTCGGTTTGCGGTGGGGCACGAGCGTCTCCAATCAGGGTTGAAACCGGTGATCGGTGAGCAAGTCATGCTTGCGTACTCGAGTCTCACGGACCACACTAGCCACATCCGTCACAAATCTAAACCTGTGGTTGAGGCTTACCTGGTCGCTCGAATGTAGCTCCCGGATCGTGGCCGGTCGAAACGACATGCCGACGTCGTGCCGAGGCAAAACGTCCGGGCAAACGATGGGAGTGCGTGGATGCCGTACCGAAAACACACAGCTCGGCCGAAAGTGCCGCCGAGACTGGGGAATCCGCTGGTAGTACCCGGTTTGCCGCAGTCGATGCGAGGTCGCAGGATTCGGCCCGGCCCACTTCTGGCCTGTGGCGCCACCGCGTTGGTCATCGGCGGATCGTTGCTCACGCCCACCGCCGGCGAGGTATACCGGATGATTGCCGAGGCGGGTCCGGGGCACGGCCGCGGGCTAAGCCAGCACGGTGCGTTGCAGAGTGCGCGGGACGGCCGCAATGTCGACCAGATCCTGGCCCACTACTACCCCGGCGCGGAGGTGGGCACCATCGGCCCCGCGTCGGTATCGGTCCGGCTGCAGGGCCGAGACGGGCAGGAACCGGTCGTCTTCTCCGACGCCGGCGTCCGGGTCGCCGGGCAGCTGGTGGGTGCGGGCGAAGCGGTCCGGCTGATCCCACAGCCCGACGGCAGCGCGCAGGCGGTGGTGACCGCCGGCTGCGACGGCGCGGTGCTCTGGGAGGCCCCGGTACAGGACCCCTGGGTGTACCCGGTCGACCCGAATCCCGGGCGCCCCGCGAACGAGCATCTGACCCTGTGCGGCGGCGGCGCCTACCGCGGTTCGCTGGGTGCGGCCCTCGAGGACGGCCAGGCCCGCACGGTGAACCGGGTCGAGGTGCAGGATTACCTGCTCGGCGTGGTCCCGGCGGAGATGCCGCCCGATTGGGAGCCCGCCGCGCTGGCGGCGCAGGCGATCGCGGCGCGCTCCTACGCCCTGGCCGAGAGCCGCTGGCCCTATGCCCAGACCTGCGATACCACCGACTGCCAGGTCTACACCGGAACCGAGCAGGAGGATCCGCGCACCACCGCCGCCGTGGAGTCGACGGCCGGCCGAGTCCTGCTGCGCGACGGCCGGATCCTGCGCGCGGAGTATTCCGCTGCCCCGGACGGTGGTAGTCCGGCCGATATCCAGACCTTCGCGGTCGGCCCGACACCAGATGAGCTCACCGTGGTGACCCCGCCGCCCGCCACCGCACCCGGGTATCCCGATCGCGCGGCGAGCGTGCCGGAGGGCGCCACACCGGGGATGCCCGGCGGGCCGGCGCCCCGCACACCGGAAGGGTCGCTGCCGGTATCGCCGGATGGCGCGCTGCCCGGTGTCGCGCCCGGTACGACTCCCTCGCCGATCGACACCGCCTACGCGGAGATGGGCGGTGCCCGCAGTGCGGTGGGTCTGCCGGTCACCCCCGAACTGCCGCTACCCGACGATGCCGGTCGCTACCGGCTGTTCGAGAACGGCGTCATCATCTACACCCCGGCTCTCGGCGCGCAGGTGGTCGATTTCACCACCCTGATGCAGCTGGTACCGGGCGTGGAACAGGGTTCCGGCAGCGCCGAGCCGCAGGCGACCGATCCGGGTACCGAACCGCAGGCGACCGATCCCGGGACGGAATCGGGCAGTTCGGGTCTCGGGGCCGGTGACGCCGCGCCCGCCGGGACCGCCCCGGCCCGGGTGCCCGCGGGTCGCGCCGAACCCGGCGGCCCGCCCGCGCCCGCTACTCCGGGCGTGCTCGACGGCGACCGGCCGGCGACCGTTCCCGGGACGCCGCCCATCCGGGTGGATATGGAGACGACCCAGGTCTTCTCCGGGTCATAGCGCCCGGACGTCCTCGCGCCGCGGCGGATCGGAGGCCGCGGCGCGAGCGGTCGCGCAGGACACCGACGGTCCGCTGTCGCCCGGGCTTGACCTTTACGTAGCGTCAACTCGCACCCTGATGACATCGACGCGATACGGAAGAGGTGAGCGGGCGTGGCGGCGGGATCCCGCACGGGCGAATGGTCGATCCAGGACCTGGCGAAAGCTGCCGGGACCACCAGCCGCACCCTGCGCCACTACGGCGAGATGGGACTGCTGCCGCCGAGCCGGATCGGGATCAACGGATACCGCTACTACGACGAGACCTCGCTGGTACGCCTGCAGCGCATCCTGCTGCTACGCGAACTCGGCGTGGGGCTTCCGGTGATCGGGCGGATCCTGTCCGGGGAGAGCGACGCGGCCACCGCGTTGCGCGCGCAACTGGAACTGCTGCGGGAGGAGCGGGACCGGATCGGGCGCCGTATCGAGTCGGTACACACCACATTGGTCAAGTTGGAAAGGGGTGAACGACTCGTGGCGGCAGAAGTCTTCGAGGAATTCGACCATACGCGGTACCGGGACGAGGTCACCGAACGGTGGGGCGCCGAAGCCTACCGGAGCGGCGACCGGTGGTGGCGTTCGCTGAGTACAGCGGAGAAACGCGCGTTCCAGCAGGCTCAGCTCGATATCGCGAGCGATTTCGGGCGTGCGCACCGTGCGGGCCTGCCACCCGGCGATCCGGAGGTTCAGGCGATCACCGCCCGGCACTACGAATGGGTGACCGGCGGGTGGCAGGGTCGCCGGCCGGATGCGCACTATTTCGCCGGTCTCGGTGAAATGTATGTGGCCGACGAGCGTTTCGGTGCGAATTACGACGCCCACGGTCAGGGAACGGCGGCGTTCGTCCGGGACGCGATGCGGATCTACGCCGATAACAATCTCGAATAGGCGGTCGCGGTGACGCCTGCGTCCGCCCCCGAATCCGGGTGCGGACGTGGGTGTTTCACATCAGGTGGGACCAGCGTTCGTCATCGGGTCGCGGTACAGTGCCCGAAACTGTGACGAGGGGGAGGTCCCATGAGTTATCCGTATGGTCAGCCGCCACAGCAGCCGGGATATCCGGCGCCGTATCCGGCTCCCGCCCAGCACCCGCCGGGGTATGCCGCACCCGCCTACCCGGCGCCGGGTCCGGCCTATCCGGGGCCGGGGTATCCGGCACCCATGGGATATCAGGCCGCGCCCGGCGGCGGCACCGGGATCACCGCCGGAATTCTGGCTCTGCTGGGCGGGGTCGCCAGCGCGCTCAGCGCGATCGGGATGTTCATTCTCGCGGCCGCGACCTCCGATAGCTCGCTGACCAGCGGCGCGGCCCTGGCCACCGGTGCCCGCCGGCGCAGTTCGAGCTCCAGTTCCAGCAGCGGCGGACCCGATATCGATCTCGACTTCGATCTCGGGGGTATCGGTGTGGTGCTGGGGATCGCCTACAGCGTGCTGGCTCTGCTGCTCCTGATCGGCGGCATCCTGCTGCTGCGCCGCAGCAATACCGGGCGCGTTCTGGTCATCGTCGGCTGTGTCGCGTCGATCGTGCTGACGGTCGCGGTGCTGGCCTCCGCGTCGACCGGCGGATTCAACGTTTTCTCCGCGCCGGTCTTCGCGGTGATCACCCTGGTCCTGGCCGCTATCGCCCCCACCAAGCGGTGGATCGATGCGGCGCGGATGCCGGCCGTGGCCGGTGGCTACGGCGCCGCGCCGTACGGCTACCGCTGATCCGGGCGGTTCACTCCGGACACCCCTTCCCCGCCGGGGCCGGTACCCACCGGTCCCGGCGGAGGTGTTCCCGGGCGCCGCGCGCGCCGCCCACCAGGGGTTACCCGCGGGTGGTCGATCCCGACTGGCGCCGGGAATCGCTTCCGATACGCTGGGCTCCCGTGACCGCCGCATCGTCTCCGGGTAACTCAGATAACACCGCACAGTTCGACTTGATCATCGTCGGCTCCGGCTTCTTCGGGCTGACCATCGCCGAGCGCAGCGCGAACCTACTGGGCAAGAGAGTTCTCGTGCTGGACCGCCGTCCGCATATCGGCGGCAACGCCTATTCCGAACCCGAACCGGAAACCGGTATCGAGATCCACAAATATGGCGCGCATCTGTTCCACACCTCGAACAAGCGGGTATGGGACTACGTCACGCAGTTCACCGAGTTCACCGGTTATCAGCACCGCGTATTCGCCCTGCACAAAGGCCAGGCATATCAGTTCCCGATGGGTCTGGGCCTGGTCTCGCAATTCTTCGGCCGCTATTTCACGCCCGAGGAAGCGCGCGCCCTGATCGCCGAACAGGCGTCCGAGATCGAAACCGCCGACGCGCAGAACCTCGAGGAAAAGGCCATCTCGCTGATCGGCCGCCCGCTCTACGAGGCGTTCTTCCGCAACTACACGGCCAAGCAGTGGCAGACCGACCCCAAGGAACTGCCCGCCGGCAATATCACCCGCCTGCCGGTGCGCTACACCTTCGACAACCGCTACTTCAACGACACCTACGAGGGCCTGCCCAAAGAGGGGTATACGAAGTGGCTGGAGAACATGGCCGCGAGTGAGCTGATCGAGGTCCGGGTGGATACCGACTGGTTCGACGTCCGCGACGAACTGCGCGCACAGAACCCGGACGCCCCGGTCGTCTACACCGGCCCGCTGGACCGCTATTTCGAGTATTCCGAGGGTGAGCTGGGCTGGCGCACCATCGACTTCGAAACCGAGGTCCTGCCCATCGGTGATTTCCAGGGCACCTCGGTGATGAACTACAACGACGCCGATCCGGCCTACACCCGGATCATCGAGCCGCGGCATTTCCATCCCGAGCGCGACTACCCGACGGATAAAACGGTCATCATGCGCGAGTACTCGCGTTTCGCCCAGACCGGCGACGAACCGTACTATCCGATCAACACCCCCGAGGACCGAGCCAAACTGACCGCGTATCGCGCGCTGGCCAAACAGGAGACCGCCGGGTCCAAGGTTCTGTTCGGCGGCCGTCTCGGTACCTACCAGTATCTGGACATGCATATGGCCATCGCGAGCGCGCTGAACATGTTCGACAATGTGCTGCGCCCGCATCTGGAAACGGGTGCGCCGCTGGCCGAGGAGAACAACGACGTATGACCTCTGCATCATTGGCGCACAGTGCGTCCGCCACCCGAGCCAAATCGCTGCTGCAGCGGGTGATCCTGCCCCGGCCGGGTGAGCCGCTCGATGTGCGCACCCTCTATCTGGAGGAATCGGATACCAACGCGCGCCGCGCGCATGCCACCACCCGGACCTCGCTCTCGGTGGGTGCGGAGTCCGAGGTGTCGTTCTGCACCTACTTCAACGCGCTGCCGGCCAGCTACTGGCGGCGCTGGAGCAGCCTCGACTCCGTGGTGCTGCGGCTGGAACTGGCCGGGCACGGCCGGGTCGACCTGTACCGCTCCAAGGCCGACGGGTCGCGGATCCACGTCCAGGGCCGCGAGTTCGCCGTGGCCTCCGGTTCCGAGACGGTGTTCGTCGAGATGGAAGCCGATTTCGGCCCGTTCGAGGACGGCGGCTGGCTCTGGTTCGACATCACCACCGATACCGCGGTGACGCTGGTGGCCGGTGGCTGGTACGCACCGGTCGAGGCGCCGGGCGAGGGCCGGATCGCGGTCGGGATGCCGACCTTCAACCGCCCCACCGACGCGGTCACCACGCTGAAGGCGCTCGGCGCCGATCCGCTGGTGCTGGCGCAGATCGACGCGGTGATCATCCCCGATCAGGGCACCCGCAAGGTCGTGGACGAACCCGGGTTCGACGAGGCCGCCGCGGTGCTCGGCGACCGGCTCGCCATCCACGACCAGCCCAACCTCGGCGGTTCCGGCGGCTACAGCCGGGTGATGTACGAGGCGCTGAAAACCACCAGTGCCGAGTTCATCGTCTACATGGACGACGATATCGAGATCGAACCCGATTCGATCCTGCGCGCCCTGGCCTTCGCCCGGTTCGCGAAATCCCCGGTGCTGGTGGGTGGGCAGATGCTCAACCTGCAGGAACGTTCGCATCTGCATGTGATGGGCGAGGTCGTCGACCGCAATATCTTCATGTGGTCGGCGGCGCCCAACGTCGAATACGACCACGATTTCGCCAAGTACCCGCTGCTCGACCGGGACAACTCGAAACTGCTGCACCGGCGGATCGACACCGATTTCAACGGCTGGTGGACGTGTGTGATCCCCCGGCAGGTCGCCGAGGAGCTGGGCCAGCCGCTGCCGCTGTTCCTGAAATGGGACGACGTCGAATACGGTCTGCGCGCCCGCGAGGCGGGCTATCCGACGGTCACCCTGCCCGGCGCCGCGGTCTGGCATATGGCGTGGAGCGACAAGGACGACGCCATCGACTGGCAGGCGTACTTCCATCTGCGCAACCGCCTGGTGGTCGCCGCGCTGCACCAGCCGGGCAACGGCCGGGCCATGGTCGCCAACACCGTCAAGGCCACGCTCAAGCATCTGCTCTGCCTGGAGTACTCCACGGTCGCCATCCAGAACCTCGCGATCAAGGACTTCCTGGCGGGCCCGCAGCGGCTGTTCGAACTGCTGCCGAGCGCGCTGGGCGCCGTCCACGAGCTGCGTAAACAGTATCCGGACGCGGTGATCCTGCCGTCTTCCACCGAACTGCCGCTGGCCAGCGGTATCGGGGTCGGCGCGGTCGGTGAGCCGGGCAACCCGCTGGCCAAGATCGTCCGGCTCGGCAAGGGCCTGCTGCACAACCTGCGTCCCGCCCACACCGAACACCACGACCGGCCGCAGCTCAACGTCCCCACGCTGGACGCGCGCTGGTTCCTGCTCTCGCAGGTCGACGGCGTCACCGTCACCACCGCGGACGGCCGCGGGGTGGTGTACCGCAAACGCGATCCGCGGCAGGCCTACGGACTGCTGCGTGAGGCGCTGCGGCTGCGTAAGGAACTCGCCGACCGGCTGCCCGAAATGCGGCGGCAGTACCGCGCGGCGCATGCCGAACTCACCGGCACCGCCGCGTGGGAGAAGGTCTTCGGTATCGACAGCGACGGGGAGAACCGCCGGTGAACGCGATGAATCCGAGTCTGCGGGACTCCGGGGCGGCGCGTAGCGGCGGTCCCGAGGTCGCGATCATCGAAGCCGTCCAGGGTGCTATCGCGACGCCCGCGGTGGTCTCCGCGGCGCGCGGCATGTCGCATTTCGGTGAGCACGCGCTGGGCTGGATGGCGATCGCCGCCGTCGGCGCCCTGACCGACAAGCCCCGGCGCCGGCAGTGGGCCGGGGTCGCGGTCGGCGCGGTGGGGGCCCACGCGGCCTCCATCGTCATCAAGCGCATCGTGCGGCGACCCCGCCCGCACGACCCGTCGGTGCAGGTCAACGTTTCGACGCCGAGCAAACTGAGCTTCCCGTCCTCGCACGCGACCTCCACAACCGCGGCGGCGGTGCTGCTCGGAAAATTGACCGGGCTACCCTTGCCTGCGGTGCTCGTACCGCCGATGTTGCTGTCCAGGGTCGTTCTCGGGGTCCACTACCCCTCCGATGTGCTCGCGGGTTCCGCACTCGGCGCCGCGTCCGCCGCTGCCCTGCTCGCCGCCGAAAAGAGACTCGACAGTGACCGCACAAGATGAAAAGGCGCTGCCCCTGATGAGTGAAGAGCCGACCGGCGCGGATCTGGCCGACGCCGAGAGGAAGGGGCCACCCAAGTCGCTGGCGTCGGGCCTGATCAAGGCGGTCCGGCCGCGACAGTGGGTGAAGAACGTCCTGGTGCTGGCCGCGCCCATGGCCGCCGGTTCGGTGATCGAACTGGATGTGCTCGGCAACGTGGCCATCGCGTTCGTGGTGTTCTGCATGGCGGCCTCGGGCATCTACCTGGTCAACGACGCCATGGATGTCGAAGCGGACCGGGCGCATCCCACCAAGCGGTACCGTCCGATCGCGGCGGGTGTGGTCCCGGTGAATCTGGCCTTCTTGCTCGCGGCGGTGCTGCTGCTGGGCGCGATCGGGTTGTCGTTCCTGGCGGCCTGGCAGCTGGCGGTGACCATCGGGGTTTACATCGGTGTACAGCTGGCCTACTGCTTCGGGCTCAAGCACCAGGCGGTCCTGGACATCTCCATCGTGTCCTCGGGCTTCCTGCTGCGCGCCATCGCCGGTGGTGTGGCCGCCGGCATCCCGCTGTCCCAGTGGTTCCTGCTGATCATGGCGTTCGGGTCGCTGTTCATGGCCGCCGGAAAGCGCTACGCCGAGCTACAACTGGCGTTGGCCACCGGAGCCAAGATTCGCAAATCGCTGGAGTACTACACCCCGACCTATCTACGATTCGCCTGGAGCCTCGCCGCCACCGCGGTTGTGGTCTTCTACGGACTGTGGGCCTTCGAACAGGGCGCCGCCAAGGACACCGAATGGTTCGTCATCTCGATGATCCCGTTCACCATCGCGATTCTGCGCTACGCGGTGGATGTCGACGGCGGTAAAGCCGGTGAACCGGAAGAGATCGCTCTCGGAGACCGCGTCCTGCAGTTGCTCGCCATAGCGTGGATCGGAGCGGTAGGTGTCGCTGTCTATCTCTTCTGACGAGATTGCAGTAGCGGAAAAACAACACGTCGACGAGCCGGCTGCCGCAGAGCAGTCGCGCTCGTCGCCGCGTTCCGCGCGGATCTCGCGTGGAGTCTTCGCCGGTGGAATCGTGGTCACCGTCGCCCTGTTCGCCTTCGGCGGCTGGCAGCGGCGCTGGATCGCCGACGACGGCCTCATCGTGCTCCGCACGGTACGCAACCTACTGGCCGGCAACGGCCCGGTGTTCAATCCCGGCGAACGGGTGGAAACCAACACCAGTACGGCGTGGACCTATGTCGTCTGGTTCTTCAGCTGGGTGACCCAGGCCCGGCTGGAATACGTCGTGCTCGCGATCGCGCTGACGCTATCGCTGCTGGCGTTGCTGTTCGCCATGCTGGGCACCGGCAAACTCTGGGGTCCGGCGTCGTCCTCGCTGTTGATCCCGGCCGGCGCGCTCGCCTATATCTCGGTTCCGCCGGCTCGCGACTACGTAACCTCCGGCCTGGAGAACTGCCTGGTCATCTGCTGGATCGCGCTGCTGTGGCTGCTGCTGATCCGCTGGGCCAAAACGGTGCGGCCCGGTGTCGCGGGCGTTCTCGTGCTCGCCTTCCTGGCCGGCTTGGCGCCGCTCATCCGGCCCGAGATGGCCGTGGTCGGCGGTCTGGCACTGCTGCTGATCTTCTTCGCCCCGATGCCCGAATCCCGGCTGCGCCCCTGGCTGCTGCGGATGCTGCTGGTGGCGGTGGCC
The DNA here is from genome assembly GCF_053589395.1 of Nocardia sp. NPDC003345. Taxonomy (NCBI): domain Bacteria; kingdom Bacillati; phylum Actinomycetota; class Actinomycetes; order Mycobacteriales; family Nocardiaceae; genus Nocardia; species Nocardia sp. NPDC003345. The sequence continues at coordinate 3,967 of NZ_JBSFRU010000020.1, read as the reverse complement.
GGTGCCGTGCCGCTGGGCTATCAGGTCTGGCGGATGGGCTACTACGGGCTGCCGTACCCGAACACCGCGGTGGCCAAGGACGCCGGCGGCGCCAAATGGGGGCAGGGCCTGACCTACCTCTGGGATCTGGCCGGACCGTACTACCTGTATGTACCGCTGGTCGTCCTGCTGGTGGCCGGGGTGGCGGTGGCGCGCACGTACCGCACCCGGCCGTTCGCCGATTCGGATGACGAGCACGAGGACCGCCCCGTCGCCGGCCGTGTCCGCCGGTTGCGCGTCCGGTTGCATTCACCCGCGGCCGTGGTGACGCTGGTGCTCACCGCCGCGGTGATCCTCACCGTGTACGCGCTGCGAGTGGGCGGCGACTTCATGCACGGCCGGATGCTGCTGCCGCAGCTGTTCCTGTTCCTGCTGCCGGTGGCGGTGATTCCGCTGCGGCTGCCGGCGGCCGGCCTGCGGTCGCTGCCGCGCCGCGAGCTTCCCGCGTTCGCGATCGTGGTGGTCGCGCTGGCCGCGACCCTGGCCTGGGCACTGCTGGCCTCGGGCACCACCGCGATCAAGACCGGAACCACGATCAACAAGTCCGGCATCGTGGACGAACGGATCTACTACGTTCTCAACACCGGCCACGATCACCCGATTCGCGCCGAGGACTACCTCGACTACGCCCGGATGCGGCCGATGGTGGAGGGGATCGAGAACACCCCGGACGGTGGGTTGCTGCTCAACTCGCCCTCGTTCATGTTCTGGTACATCGCGCCGCCGCCCATGCCCATCCCGCCGGAGGGCGCCGGGCATACCGTCTACTTCCTCAATCTCGGTATGACCAGCATGAACGTTCCGCTGGAGGTGCGGGTCATCGATCCGATGGGGCTGGCCTTCCCGCTGGCCGCGCATACCGAGCGGCTCACCGACGGGCGGATCGGGCACGACAAGAGCCTGTATCCGGACTGGGTGATCGTGGAAACCGGCATGGTGGACCGCAAACCGTGGCTGCCCTGGTACATGGACGAGGACTGGGTCGCGCAGGCGCATGTCGCGATGTCGTGCCCGGAAACCCAGGCGTTGATGCTCTCCTACAAGGGCCCGTTGACTTTCGACCGGTTCAAGCACAACCTGCGGCACGCTCTCGAATTCGCCTCATATCGGATCGATCGTGTGCCGAAGTATGAGATTCAGCGCTGCGGCCTGGTAGATCCCATAACCGCGCCGCGCTGATCTGCGCTTTTCCGGGAGCTTCCCGGCAGCGGGAAGGCATCGTGCGGTTCCCGGTGGGCGGGCGCTCCCGGCTCGGGTTAAGGTGCTGGCGTCCGGGCCCGGCGTATCCGGTGCCGGACGTCGACCGCGCGGCCGCAGCTGCCGCACGACGGAGGGCGGGAACCAATGCGAGGTGTGAACGGCCGCGGTACCACGACCGGACATCCGGGCGGGCGTCTGCGCGGCTGGCTGAAACGAACGGCACTGCTATCGCTGGCGTTCGTACTACCCCTGGGCTTTTCGGTGGCCGGGCCGGGAGCGCCGGCGTCCGCGCGTTTCGACCCCAGCGGATTCGACTTCTGGGTCGATTCCGAGATGGGACCGATCAAATCGCGGATCTTCCGCGCCGCGGACGGCAATACCGCCCGGGTGGTGTACGCCCTGGACGGTATGCGCGCCCGCAACGATCTGAGCGGCTGGGAGATCGATACCGATGTCGCCGCGGAGCTGACCAAATGGAATATCAACGTGGTCATGCCGGTCGGCGGCCGTTCGAGTTTCTACGCGGACTGGAACGCGCCGAGTAATTTCTTCGGGCTCGGGAGTTCCGGTAGCGCGGGGGAACTCACCGGATCGGCGGGGGATTCGGGTTCCGGTCTGGCCTCCGGCTCGGCCGCCGGGCCGGGGTTGTCGACCACCTACAAATGGGAGACCTTCCTGTCCCGGGACCTGCGCTGGGCACTGCGCGACCGGCTCGGGTTCAACCCCAACGGCAACGGCGTCTTCGGCCTGTCGATGGGCGGCAGCGCCGCGCTCACCCTGGCCGCCTACCACCCCGATCAGTTCCGCTACGCGGCTTCCTATTCCGGGTACCTGAATGTCTCCGCGCCCGGTATGCGTGAGGCGTTGCGGGTGGCCATGCTCGACGCCGGCGGTTTCAATATCGATGCGATGGCGCCGCCGTGGAGCCCGCAATGGCTGCGGATGGATCCGTTCGTCTTCGCCCCGATGTTGCGCAACAACAACACCCGGTTGTGGATCTCCGCCGGTAGCGGTCTGCCCGCGGCCGCCGACGGCCTGGACTTCAACACGGTCAACGCCATGGGCCTCGAGGCGCTGGCCCTGGCCAACACCCGGGCCTTCCAGGTACGGATGGGCGCGCTGGGCGCCCGCAACGTCACCTACGATTTCCCGGCGGTCGGGGTGCACAACTGGCGGTACTGGTCCACCGAGGTGTACCGGATGATCCCGGATCTCTCGGCCAATATCGGCTGAGCCGGACGGGGCCGCGAGCGCGGCCGTACGTGTTGCGAGAACGTTGCCGTGCCCCTGGAATCAGGGGCACGGCAACGCGTCTATATATGCGCCTGCCGATTTGGTGTGACCTACACCACTTCACGGCAACGAGGGCGTACATTTGGTCGATTGATATACCAGGAGCACGCGTCAGGTAACGGCCCGCGCTTCGGCGGAGCGCCGAGGTCTATGGATCCGATATGGGGCCGGTAACGTAGCTCGTGATTTGCTGTCCGGCTGTCCAGGCGAAAGGTCTAGTCGAATGCGAAGTGCGCGTAGGCCCGGATCGGCGCGGCCCCATCGGTGGGCGCGGCGATGGGTGATGGGGATGGCCGTGGCACTGCTGGCGCCCCTCGCGGTGGGGTTGACAAATTCCGCGCCGGAGGTCCGGGCGGCACCGAACCCGGCCGGCTTCGATTTCTGGGTCAACTCTCCCGAGATGGGCCCGATCCGGTCCCGGGTCTTCCGCGCCAAGGACGGCAACACCGCGCGCGTGGTGTACGCGCTGGACGGTATGCGCGCCCCGGAGACGCACAGCGGCTGGGAGATGGATACCAACGTCGCCAACGCGCTGACCGACTGGAATATCAATGTCGTCATGCCGATCGGCGGTATGTCCAGCTTCTACGCGGACTGGAACGCGCCGAGTTCGTTCTTCGGCGCGCCCCCGACCGGGTCGTCCTCCGGTTCGGGCGCCCTCAACGTGATATCGGAAGGGCCGGGCAAGAGCTACCGCTACGCCTGGGAGACCTTCATCAACCAGCACCTGCGCTGGGCACTGCGCGACCGGCTCGGCTTCAACCCGAACCGCAACGGCGTCTTCGGGCTGTCGATGGGTGGCAGCGGCGCGCTCACCCTGGCCGCCTACCACCCCGACCAGTTCAGTTTCGCGGGTTCCTACTCCGGCTATCTGAATGTCTCCGCGCCCGGTATGCGGGAGGCCATCCGGGTGGGCATGATCGACGCCGGCGGTTACAACGTCGATTCGATGGCGCCACCGTGGAGCCCGCAGTGGCTGCGGATGGACCCCTTCGTATTCGCTCCGCTGTTGCGCGACCACAACACGAGGCTGTGGATCTCGGCCGGTAGCGCGCTGCCCGGTCCGGGCGACGGATTCAACGGCAACACCGTGAACGGGATGGCGCTCGAAGCGCTGGCGCTGGTCAATACCCGGTCCTTCCAGGTACGGATGATGACTCTGGGCGCGAACAATGTCGTGTACTCGTTCCCCGCGACCGGTATTCACTCCTGGACGTATTGGGAGGCCGAAGTGCTGCGGATGCTCCCGGATTTGTCTGCGAATATCGGATAACGGCAGTTGTGCCGGTCTCCGCGTGGGAGACCGGCACAACGACAGCAGTGTGCCCGCCCCGGGGTCGCTTCCCCGCGGCGGGGGCCCCCCAGGCTAAAAGACACCGAGGTAACGCGCTCACTACAAGCCAGATCTCGTTATTCGTCTTTTGGTTTTTAATGT
>NZ_JBSFRU010000019.1:0-38971 GCF_053589395.1 Nocardia sp. NPDC003345 | reverse complement strand
CCAGCCGTTCACCCCGTTCACCGAAACGCTGCGCGGCCTGCTCATGGGCAGCGCCATCGGGAACAACGCGCTGATCTCGTTGGGCTGGTGCCTGGTGATCGGCGTGGGCGGGTTCTTCTGGTCGACCACGGTATTCCGTCGCCGGGGTCGCTGAACCGCCCGCCGCCACACCGGTCTCGTCGCTCGACGCGGCGGGACCGGTGTCGCCGCGCGGCTCAGTTGCGTTCTACCTCGATCGGGTGTGTGGCCAGTAGTGACAGCGGTAGCGGCTGGCGTCGCAGGACCGCCGCCCACATATCGGTGCGGCGCCCGGCGATCGGATCGCTGGGCAGTGCCGAGACCACGATCCAGTCGTCGTTGGCGAGTTCGCTGTCGAGCTGGCCGAACGTCCAGCCGGCGTATCCGGCGAAGATCCGCACCCCCTCGACCAGCGGGCCGATCCGATCCGGGTCGGCGTCGAGATCGACCAGCACCACCCGGCCGTCCACCCGGCGCAGACCCGGGACCCCGTCTATGGAGGACCCCACCCGGACCGTGCCCAGGCACAGGGCGGCGTCGCGTTTGACCGGTCCGCCGACGAACAAGGTGCGCGGCTGCGCGGACAGCTCGCTCCACTGCGGTAGCACATCGGTGACGGCGGTATCGCTGGGCCGGTTCAGCACCACGCCCAGGGTGCCGGCGTCGTTGTGTTCGATGATGTAGACGACGGTGCGGCGGAATGTTGGCTCGGCCAGCTCGGTCGAGGAAACCAGCAGCGTACCGGCTCGCACCACCTGTTCACCCTGCCGGTTTCCGCGACGACCAGGGTCGGGCTCCTGCCCACCACCGCGGCCGCCCCGGGTCTTGCGATCATCGGGGTCATCTGCCTGCGCCACCAGGCCATCATCGCAGTAATTGCCCGATCGCGCCGCTTTGATCACCCGTTCACTTCGTCCCGGGTTCGCGCGTGAGACGGTTCGCGGCCACCTGGACATACCGGCCCGGGCTCGTAGAGTCAGCCGTATGCGACACCCTGAGGTGCTCCTCGGCAACAGTGACGATGTTTACGATTTCTACCGCGCGCACCGGCAGAACCGGATCCAGGCGATGGGCGCCTACGCCCTGCTCGGCCGGCGCTACCGGCCCCGGATCAGCTATTCCGACGGCGCCCGCGCCGCGATCCGGGACCTGATCCGGGCCCGTACGCCGCTGCTGATCGCGGTCAATCACCTCTCCCGCCTGGATCCCTACACACTGGCCGCGGCGGCTTGGCGCAGCGAACTGCGCCCCATCATCGGCCGCACCCGGGTGCTGGCCAAGGACGAACTCTTCGAGGAAGAGAAACTGCGCCGCCGGATTGACATGATGGGCGGTATCCCGGTCTTCCGGAGCACCGATCACGGCCTGCGGGCGGTGAACGCGGCCGGTCAGCGGATGATGGATATCTGTGCCGAACGGCTGGCCGAGGGCGACAGCCTGGCCATCTTCCCGGAGGGCACCTGCAACGACGTGGACCAGGCCCGGGTGCAGCCGGTGGGTACCGGGATCGGGCATATCGCCTTCCGCGCCGGCAAGCTCGCCGCGGCGCCCGCACTGGTCTGCCTGGGGCTGAGCTACGGCAAACGCACCGATCCCGCCGCAGAACCCACCAAGGAAGAGGTGCGCTCGGCGAGCTTCCACTTCGCAATGCCGCGCACCGAACTTCCGGCCCGGCCCGCGGAGATCACCCGGGTGGTCAAGGAAGATCTGCAGCGGGCATTGGACGGCGCGGTGGCCGCGTACTGAGCACGGGCTCCGCGACCGTCTATTGCGGCAGGTCCAGGCGGTCGCGGGCCCAGTGCGGGACCATCCGCAGATATTGCGGCCGGGTCTCGATGAAATGCTGCACCACGCGGCACATCGGTAGCGCGCCGAGCCCGTCGGCGTAGGTCGCGCGCAGGGCCGCCTCGACCAGTTCGGCGGAATATCCCGGTCCATCGAAACGCGGGTCGATCTCGGTGTGGACGAACGCGCGTTCGTCGACGGTGTCCTGGTACTCGGTATAGCCCGCGACCTCGCCGTCGACCGTGATCTCGAAGCGTTCCAATGTGATGTTGTTGCGGACCTCCGTCGGCATGGCTCGACGTTACTCGCTCGGCCCGGAATTTTCCCTTTACACAGGACGTCACGCCACCTGCGCGTCAGCGCATCTCGATGATCGCGCGGCCGATGATCTCGCCACGGGACAGGGCCTGGTAGGCGGCGTCGGCTTCGGCCAGGGAGTAGCGGCGGGTGATCACTTCCTGGGGGCGCACCGTGTTCGCGGCGACCATCCGCAGCAGCGCGGGCATATCGGTACGGGCCTTGGCGCCGTAGGAGCCGCGGACCTGGAGTTTCCGGCGCACCAGGCGGGCCAGGTCGATTTCGCCGGTGGAACCCGCGGGGGCGATGCCGACCACCACCGCCCGGCCGCCGTCGTCGAGGATATCCAGTGCCGTGGCGAAGGTGGCGGCGTTGCCGAGCGCCTCGAACGCGATATCCACGCCGTGACCGCCGGTGAGTTCCCGCACCCGCGCCACCACGTCCTCGGTGCGGGAGTTCACCGTGTGGGTGGCGCCGAGTTTCGCCACTGCGGACAGTTTCTCGTCGCTGATATCCACGGCGATGATCTGGGCGACCCCGGCCGCGGCTGCGAACTGCACGATCGAGGAGCCGACGCCCCCGGCGGCGACCACGGCGATGCGGTCGCCCAGCCCGAGTTCGGCATTGTGGATCGCGCCGAGGGCGGTGAACGAACTGCAACCCAGGATGGACACCGCCTCGAGGCCCACTTCCGGCGGTACGGCGAAGACATCGGAGGCCGGCACCACGCAGTATTCGGCGAGCCCGCCCATCGAGTACATCGCCAGCGGCGAACCGTCGGCGCGGGCCAGCCGGGAGGTCCCGTCGTAGAGGGTGCCGTTCAACCGGTTGTGCGCGAAGAACTTCTCGCACAGGTCCTCGGCGCCGCGCACACAGTGCCGGCAATCGCCGCACGGCATGATGAAACTGCAGACCACGCTGTCACCGACCGCGATATTGTCCACGCCCGCGCCGAGTTGTTCGACCACGCCGGACACCTCGTGGCCCAGTACGGCGGGCGCCGGAAACTTCACCTCGGACTTGAGGACGTGCAGGTCGGTATGGCAGACCCCGCACGCACTGACCCGCAGCAGCACCTCGCCCCGCTGCGGGACGGGTACCGGGATGTCCTCGATGACCAGCCGGGGTTCGGTTCCGTGGAAAACTGCCGCCTGCACGCGTCTCTCCTCTGCCGTTCGTATCCGCGCACGCACCGTCGGGCGGGCGCCCGACCACCGTCTCAGAAATTCGGGCGCCCGGTACCCGGTTCGGCGAGCGGATCCGGGAGATACCCCGGTTCGCGTCCCCGGTGATCAGGCCGCGACGATGCCCAGACCGCCGGCGACGGCGACCGGGACGGCGTAGAGCAGCGGGTAGGGAATGTGTGAGTAGGCGTGGGCCCGCACGACCGTCAGCACCGCGCCCGCGAAGTACAGGACCAGCGCGGTCACCGAAACGACGGCGACCGCGGGGACGAAGAGCCCGGCCACGAGCCCGGCCGCGCCGGCGGCCTTGGCCCAGCCCAGCCACGGCCACCAGGTTTCGGGCACGCCGTAATCCCGCAGGTTGTCCACGACCCAGCCGGCGTGCAGTAGCAGCGCCCCGGCCGAGAAGGCGACCCAGGCGGCGGCGAAAAGGGTGACGACGGTGTAGGCGATCGACATCGGAACTCCTGTTGGCGAGGTCTCGCGGGGGGACACCTGGATGACGGTGCGGGCGGCGTGTTTGTGACACGACCCCAAATGGAGAGCACCGCTCTTGACATTGCCGCGGCGGGGTGCGATCGTTGTTCACAACAGAGAGCACCGCTCACAAGGAGAAGAAAATGACCGCCGCGACCCGCTACCTCGCCCCCACCGGCCTCGACCCGATCGTCAACCGGATCGTCAACATCCTGCCCAAGTTCGGGATCGGCATCGCCGGATCCCGGTTGCTGGCAGTGCGCGGCCGGAAATCCGGCGAATGGCGCAGCACCCTGGTGAATGTCATGACCGCGTCCGACGGGCAGCGCTATCTCGTCGCCCCGCGCGGGCACACCCAGTGGGTGCGCAATATCCGGGTGGTCGGCGGCGGCGAACTGCGTCTGGGCCGCAAGGTCGAGGCGTTCACGGCCGTCGAGATCGCCGACGCCGGCAAGGTGCCGCTGCTGCGGCTCTACCTGCAGCGCTGGGGCTGGGAGGTCGGGCGGTTCTTCGAGGGGATCACCAAGGATTCCACCGACGCGGAACTCGCCGGGATCGCGCCCGGATTCCCGGTCTTCCGGATCGAGCCCGCGGTCTGAGTGGTGCTGTCGCGCTCAGGCGCGGCGGGTGAGCAGGAATTCGATCGCGGCGGCGTATCCGAAGACGCCCATCCCGGCGACCACGGCGGCCGCGACGGGCGAGACATAGGAATGCCGGCGGAACTCCTCCCGGGCGTGGACGTTGCTGATGTGCACCTCGACGATCGGCACCTCGGGAATCACCAGCGCGTCCCGCAGCGATACCGAGGTGTGCGTCAGCCCGCCGGGATTGACGACGATCCCCGATACCGTGCCCCGGGCCTCGTGGATCCGGTCGATCAGCGCGCCCTCGTGATTCGACTGGAAATGCACGACCTCCCGGCCGTGCGCCGCGGCCGTCCGACGGCACAATTCGATTACATCCTCGAGCGTCTCGGACCCGTACACATCGGGTTGCCGGATACCGAGCGTGTTCAGATTCGGCCCGTTGAGGACCAGAATCGGGCTGCTCGAGGTTTGCGGAACGGCGCCTTCGGACATGGCAGCAACCCTACCGACACCTCACACGCGCGCCGAGGATTCTGAGCTACCGTGACGGGGTATCTCTTCGGGGACGGCGGACTTGCGGGGTAACACCGCACCGCCTCGGATCGATCGGTAGCGTAGCTTCGCCGGGTGTCCGCGGACGCGACGGTAAACGATCATGGTCCACTTTGCGCCGAGTTGGGTACGGCCACAACTACACACGGTGGGACCGGGTATGGTTTCGGGTTTGCGAGCACTCGCAAGCAGGCATTTTTCAGGTACGGTTGTCTTGTTACCGAAGTGACAAGAGTGAAGAGTGGGCGACATGGATGTGTGGGGATCCCGCCGCTTTCGCTTCCGGGGCGCTCTTGCCCTTACGGGGGTGGCGGCTTTGGTAATAGCGCTGGGATCATGCGGGACCGGGTCCGAGTCGACCGGTCCCGAGGCAGTCGTCGACCAATTCACGGAATTGCTCGACGAACGCGACCACGCCGGGGCCGCGGAACTCACCTCATACCCCTCGGCCGCTTCGGCAACCCTGGAGCAAATGTTCGACGGCCTGGAATCGGGCACCGTCGATTACGAGAAATCGCAATTCATCGGGCTGGACGCGGAATCGGGCATCTTCAGCCTCGACGTCCACTGGAACTTCGGGGAGCGCAAGGACTGGTCCTACGGACTGGAAGGGACCATCCGCAAACTCTCCAACGGCTGGAAGATCTCCTGGGACCCCTCGGTGGTCATGCCGCAGCTCGCGCACAACCGCACCGTGCAGCTCGTGCGCACCACACCGGAACCGGCCCCGCGCGTCGTCGACAACATCGGTAAACCGCTGATGACCCAGCAGCCCATCAACGTCATCCAGCTCGATCCCGCGAAGATGCCGGATGTCGGCCGTTCCACCGACGACCTGGCCCGGGCCATCGAACCGGTGGCGCCGCTGATCACCGGCGCGACGCTGCGCGACAAACTGGCGCAGGCGGGCGGGAAACCGATCACCGCGGTCAGCCTGCGCGAAGGCGATTTCGCGATCCTGGAACCGGAGATGGCGCCCATCCCGGGTGTGGTGATGAAGAAGGAGCCGCGGCTCATCGTCTCCGACCGCCGCGTGTTCTCCCCGATTCTGGACGCCATGCACAACGTCTGGGAGGAAAGCCAGGACAAGCATTCCGGCTGGGGTGTGCAGCTGTTCGAGAACGGGCAATTCGTCAAACAGCTGGCCGGGTACCAGGGTCCGGCCGGCCCCGATATCGCCGGAACGCTGGACCAGCGGTTACAGCGGGCCGCCGAGGACGCGGTGGTCAGCGTGGGTTCCCCGGCCTCGATCGTGGTCACCCAGCCCTCCACCGGCGCCGTGGTGGCGGTAGCGCAGAACAACTACTCCAGTGCGCAGGGGCCGGTCGCCTTCACCGGGCTCTACCCGGCGGGCGGTGCCATGGACCTGTTCCGGGTCGCGGCCGGGGCCGCCAAGGGCAAGGCCCCCAAGGATGTCTCCGAACAGGAGGCCGTGGAGGCCGCGGCGATGCTGGGCGTCGGGGTGGACTTCCGGGTGCCGGGCCTGGAGGAGGTGACCGGGCGCCCGGCGGGCGCCGGGGGCGCCGAACCGGTGCGCCAGGGCGGCGGATCGGATGCGCTGCTGGTGAGCCCGTTCGGGATGGCGATCGCGGCGGCCACCATCGCAAACGGCACACTGCGCACTCCGATGATCGAACGCGGCCGCCCGGGTGAAACCGACGCTCCCGTCGGGCCCTTGCAGCCGCCCGTCGGCGATGCGCTGCGCGGCGCGCTGCGCGACGGGATGAACGCACCGCAGCTGGCGCGGTTGCGCGGATTCCGCGATGTCGTCGGCTACTCGGCCAAGGCCGGTGACGACGGCTGGCTCATCGCCGGCATGGGTGACCTTTCGTTCGCGATCCATATCGCCGATGTCGACAGCGGCGATATGGTCGTCCGGATGGGCGAGCGGATGCTGCAGGCCTTCGCGAAACCCGACGAGTGACCCGGCGGGTGCGGCGGGGGACCCGATCCGAGTCCGGGGCCGGCCACTAGGCTGCACCGGGTGAGAAGGTTCGGGCCGATCGCCGCCGATGCGCTGCTCGTGGTGCTGTTCTGTGCCATCGGGCGCCGAAGTCACGACGAGGCGGTGCTCACCGGTCTGTTGCATACCGTCTGGCCGTTCGCGACCGGGCTGGCGGTCGGGTGGATCCTGGTCGTACTGCGGGCTCGCCGCGCCTCGGGTACCGAACCGTTCGACGCCACCCGGCTGTGGCCCGCCGGCATCCTGATCTGGCTGAGCACACTGGTCGTCGGGATGCTGCTGCGAGTGGTCTCGGGGCAGGGGACGGCCGTGAGTTTCATAGTGGTGGCGGCGCTGGTCCTGGCGCTGTTCCTGCTCGGCTGGCGCGGCGCGGTCCGGGCGCTGCGCCGGCGCTGATACGCCGCCTCACCCGTTGCGCCGGGTGAACTCCTTCTCGTACTCGTCGTCCTCGGCATTGCGGGTGCGGAACAGGAACGCGAAGACGATCCAGCCGATGATCGCGATCAGTACGAAGCTCACCAGCCGGTAGACGAACGCGGCGGCCACGGCCTGCGCCGCGGGCAGACCGGCGGCCGCGGTGAGACCGTAGATCAGCGTCGCGTCGACGTAGACGATGCCGCCCGGCGCGAACGGTATGGATCCCACGGCTTTCCCCGCGGCGAACGCGATCAGCAGACCGGCCCAGCGGGGGTCGCCGCCGATGGCGTAGCAGGCCGCCCCCAGACACGCGACATCGGCGATCCGGTGCACCACCGCCCACCAGGTGACCCACGCGCCGTCGCGGGTGCCCAGGTCCACCGTCTCCACCTGGGCGAGCATTTCCCGGACCTTATCGGCGCCGGCCTCGGCCGGACGTTTGCGCAGCCGGTTGACCAGTGCGAGCCCGCGCCGCAGCACCCCCTCGAGCGTGCCCGGATGCCGCGACGCGTAGTTGCCCGCCCACACCAGCGCCACCACGCCCGCCACCGACAGGACCAGCTTCACCGGACCCACCTCGCCGCCCGCGAGTACGGTGCCCAGGACGCCGAGCAGGGCCAGGCCCACGGCCGACACCACACCGGAGAACACCAGCTGCCAGGAGGCCACCACCGGACTGGCGCCCCAGCGCCGGGTCTGCCGGTAGGTGAACGCGGTGGAGAAGACCTGGCCGGCCGGCAGCGTCACCGACATGGCGGTGGCGCCGTAGACCACCGCGACCGACCGGTGCTGGCTCACCTCGACGCCGCCGGCCCGCAGCAATTGTTTCTGGACGTGCCCGAATCCGGTCATCGACAGCATTTGCAGCGCGATACAGGCCGCCACCCAGCCCCAATGGATTTCGGTGAGTTTGCGCCACGATTCGTGCAGCCGTGGCCACAGGTAGAAGGCCTCGCCGACCAGAAGCAGCAGGACGACGGTGACGACCAGGTATTTGACCCAGCGGAATCTGCGCCGGCGATTCTCCCGGGATGGGGAATCGGGGGTGTTCTCGGCCGGAGACACGGCAGCGGTATCCGCTCTATCACCGTTGGCCGTCACGGGGCCAGCCTAGTGGACACGACCAGCGCAAGTCCGTAGCGTCCCCGTTCCGCCGCGCCAAGGGGGGTAGCTCCGCGGTCCCTGAGGTGCGGCGATCAGCCCTGGTCGGGCGTGGTGTCGGGCCAGGACAGCCGGGTCTTGCGGCGGCGGCCGCGCAGCTGCACCTCCTCACCCGCGACCCAGCGCCGCTGTTCGCTTTCCTCGGCGAAATACAGGGCCGACCCGGAGGCGAGCACCCGGCCCGGATGATCCTTTGCGAGTTCGGTGAGCCGGGACGCCTCGTTCACCGGATCTCCGATGACGGTGTATTCGAAACGATTCGCCGCACCGATATTCCCCGCGACCGCGAGTCCCGCCGAAACACCGATACCGATATCGAGCCCGGAAATCGAGCGCAATGCCTCGCGCAGATCCCGCGCGGCCGCCAGGGCCGCGGTCGGGGCGTCCGGCCGGTCGAGCGGGGCGCCGAATATCGCGAGGGCGGCATCGCCCACGAATTTGTTGACGAACCCGTGGTGGTAATCGATCACATCGACCACCACCCGGAAGAATTCGTTGAGCAGGCTGACGACCTCGGTCGGCGGATGTTCGGCGGCGGTGGCGGTGGAGCCGACCATATCCACGAACAGCACGGCCACGAACCGGGTCTCTCCGCCGAGTTCGGTGCCGTAGTCGAGGGCGCGCTGGGCCACTTCGGCGCCGACATGCTGGCCGAACAGTTCCTGCAGGCGCTGCCGGCTGGCCGCCTCCTCCATCATGCGGTTGAAACCGACCTGCAGCAGCCCGATCTCGCTGCCGTCGAACACCTCGACCTGCACATCGCGGGCGCCGTTCTGCACCTGGTCGATGGCCTGGCTGAGCTGGCGGACCGGATCGGAGATGCTGGAAGCCGTGAGCATCGACAGCGCCAATGCCTGCATGATCACCACCCCGCACAGCAGCAGGATCGAAACCGCCAGCGACTGTGCCGAGAATTTGACGTCCGAGGAGATCTGGGTCACGCACAGCAGCACGATGGCGATGGTCGGGGCGAATGTGCCCATTCCCCAGGTCATGGCCATCCGGGTGCCCACGCCCGGAGTGAGGGTGTGATCGAAGCGGCCCGCGGTCAGCGCCTCGGCCGCGACCGGTCGCAGAATGCGCTCGCCGAGCATATAGGTGAAACCGAACACGATGGTCGCGGCCATACATTCGCTGACGATCACGGTCGCGGCCAGTGCCGCGGTCTCCGAGATGATGTAGGCGCCCAGGATGCCGCCGCCGAGTATCCACAAGGCCAGATGCAGGATCGCCTGCCGCAGGGGGGCATGCAGCGCCGCCATCTGCTCCTGCCGGCTCGGCGGGCCACCCCGCACCTGCCAGCGCATCACCGGTCGCAGCATCAGCGCCGAAGCGGCCAGGCTCAGCACACCGCCGGTCAGGAAGACGACGGCCGGCAACAACAGGCCGACCTCGCGGGCGCCGGGCTCCTGCCCTTCGGGCACCGGCAACCCGTATTGGATGAACGCCCACACCAGTACCGCGCCGAACGCGTTCGCGAGCAGCATCGAGGTCAGGTACAGGGGCCAGCGCGTATGCATGGTCTGTCTGACCGCTTCCAATGGCGCTGACACGTGTACCAATCTAGCGTCCGGCGCCGACGCCCCGATGCTCCCGGGTTCGGGGGTTAGGCTCGCCCTCGATGACAGAGCCGAAACCCACCGCCGCCGACGCCGTGCACCCGATCGTCCGCCAGACCGCCGAATGGGCATGGCGACTGCTGGTGATCTTCGCCTTGGTGGGGGTGCTGGCGGCGGCGGTCCGGCGCCTGGACACCGTCGTGATCCCGCTGTCGATCGCGATGCTCGCGGCGGCGCTGCTGGCCCCGCTGGTGGACTGGATGCAGCGGCGCGGACTGCCGCGCGGGCTCGGCGTGTTCGTCGCGATGGTCGGTTCGCTGGGGCTGGTGGCCGGGGTGGTCACCTTCGTCGTCGAACAGTTCGTGGTCGGCGTGCCGCAGCTGTCCGACGAGTTCACCAACAGCATCCACCAGGTGCAGGACTGGCTCATCAACGGGCCGATGCATCTGAGCGACGAGCAGATCCGCAATGCCGGTGACGCGGCGGTCCGCGCCATCCAATCGAATCAGGACACGCTCACCAGCGGCGCCCTCACCACCGCGACGATGATCGGGCATATCCTCACCGGCACCTTCCTGACCCTGTTCATCCTGATCTTCTTCCTCTACAGCGGGTACCAGATCTGGGAATTCATCACCCGGATCGTGCCGCGCCCGCATCGCGAACGGGTGCGCACCGCGGGGGAGCTCGGGTTCGGTTCGCTGGTGGGTTTCGTGCGGGCCACCGTCGCGGTGGCCGCCGTCGACGCGATCGGTATCGGCGCCGGGCTTGCCCTGCTGGGCGTCCCGCTGGCACTGCCGCTGGCCTCCCTGGTGTTCATCAGCGCGTTCATCCCCATCATCGGCGCCTTCCTGGCGGGTTTCGTGGCCGTGTTCATCGCCCTGGTAACCAAGGGATTGGTCACCGCGCTGATCGTGCTGGGAATCATCGTGGCCGTGATGCAGCTCGAGGGGCATGTGCTGCAACCGTTGCTGCTCGGGCGGGCCGTGCGGATTCATCCACTGGCGGTGGTGGTGGCCATCGCGGCGGGCGTGGTGCTCGGTGGTATCGCGGGCGGTCTGCTGGCGGTACCGCTGGTCGCGGTGCTGAACACGGCGATCAGGTCGCTGCTCGCCGACGATCCGGAGGAACTGCTCGCCGAACTGACGCCGGACGGCAAGGGTATCTATGTGGCCGAGCCGGATTCGCCCGAGCCGGACGGTGACCCCGCGTCCGGAGACGCGGAGGGCACCGGCAGGTTCGATCTCGCCGGACTGCTCGCGGGCGCACAGCGCCGGCTCCCCATGCCCCGGACGGGCGAAGGCGACGGTGCGCGGCCGGAGCCGCCCGTGGATCCGGCGGAACCCGGTGACAAGCCGGGGTGAGGACGGCCCGGAGAACCTGCCGCATCCGGGAATGCCCTGATGCGGGATCCGGGCGGAGCTGGGTAATCTCGGTCCTATGAACGGCCCCGATCCGGTTTTCGACGGTGCGGGTTCCGGCGGCCAGGTCGGCAACCGGGACCTGCGTGTTTCCGATGCGGAACGGGAGCACGTGGGCGAACTGCTGCAGCGCGCGGTCGGGCTGGGAATGCTGTCGCTGGGGGAGTTCACCGAGCGGATGGATACCGCGCTGGCCGCCAAGACCCGCGGTGAACTGAACGCGGTGCTCATCGATCTGCCCGGAGTGCGGCTCATCGGCGAACCTCCCACCGTCCGGCCACCCGGGCACACCCGGCCGATTCCGCAGCCGCGTCCCGTGGGGGCGCAACTGTCGAGCGTGGTGCAGGGCGGGGCCATCCGGCCGCGGATGTCGGGGGTGAACCGGCGGGGCAACTGGCAGGTCGCGCCGCTGTTGCACGTGAACAGCTGGCTGTCCGGTGTGACCCTGGACTTCACCCAGGCGGTGATGACCACCCAGGTGGTGGAGATCCGCGTCGACGACTACGCCAGTTCACTGACCCTGATCGTTCCGCAGGAGGCCACCGTCGATCTGGACGGCCTGGAGCTGGTCGGGTCGAGCGTCAACAACAAGGTGCGCAGCGGTCCCCCGATCGGTCCGCTGCATCTGCTGGTGCACGGGCGGGTCCGGTTCGGGTCGGTCACCGCCAAACAACCTTTCATGGCGAACTGGCGCCGGCTGCTGGGGCACTGATCGCGGCGCCGCCGTCCGATCACCGAGGGCGGCCCGCGTTCGTCAGTCCTGCTCGCGTCGGCGCAGCAGTTCGTTCACGCTGACCGACCGGCCCTCGTTCTGCTGGTGCCGGCCGGTGTCGTCGCCGGGGGTACCGGCCTGCTGACGTCGTGCCGAACGCAGCCCGGCCATCCAGGATTCGATGCTGTTGCGTTCCCGGCCGTCCGGATTCTGCTGTGCCTGCGGGGAACCCGCGGACTGCTCCGCGAGACTGTCCGGCCGCGCCGCCGGAGGCGCGGGCCGCTGCGCGGGCCGGGTCGGTGGTTCGGGCAGCGGATACCGGCCCGGCATCTCCGGCGGCTGGGCTCCCGGGACGCGCCGGGGAAGTTCGGGCAACCCGGAGGCCGGTCCGGCCGGGTTCGCGCCGGGATTGGATACCCGCGGCAGCGGACGGGGTTGTGAACCCTGGTCCTGGGGCGAGCGGGGATCCTGCTGTCCTGGAGCCGGAGCCGGCCCGGTACGCCGCGGCGGTGCCGGCGGTCGGCGCAGACCCTGGTCGGGTCCGGCGCCGGCGGGTTGCGGGCCGGGCCGGGCCGGAGCACGCCCTTCGGGCGCGGGCGGGCGCGGTGGTATCGGCCTGGCCGGGCCGGCGGGCCGGCCCGGCTGTTGCGGCGTACCCTCCGGCGGCGCTTGGCGGGCGCCGCCGAGGCGGGCCTGCTGCGGAGTCGGCGGTACCGGCAGCTGATCGGCCGCACCCGGATACACGGTGCGGCCACCGGCGTTCGGCCCGTCGTCCTCGTCGGTCGGTTCGGAGGCGAACATCCCGCGCAGGGTGGGTGTCGCGAAACCCGGCCGGCCGGTGGGCGGCCCGGCCGGCGGCCGACTGCCCGGCGCGGTGCGCTCCGGGGCGTGCGGCCCGCTGCGGCCCGGCGCCTGCGAGCCGGGTTGATTCGGCGGCCCGGATCGGCCCGGTGCGGGCGGACCGGGTTGGCCGGGGGCCGGTGGCCTGGGAGGATTCGGGCCGGTGGGGCCGGATTGTGGTCCGCCGCGCCCCATCCGGGAATTCTCGTCGAACGGTTGCGGTCCGCGGGCGGGCGGCCGGGGACCTTCGCCCGGCCGGGGGCCACGGCCCGCGGCCGGCGGACCCTCGCCCCGGCCGGAATCGCCGGCTCCCGGCGGATTCGCGCGCGGGCGGGTCGGATCGGGCGGGGTCGGCATCGGCTGCGGGGGCGCCGCGGGCGCCGGATCCTCCGACCGTGGCTTGTCGCCGCCCTTGCGGCCGCCCTTCGACAGGGCTTCGAGATGTGTGGTGGGTGCGGCCGCTTCGATCTCCTCGCGCGAGCGCTTGAGCACCGGGGTCCTGCGCTGCTTCTCCGAAGCCAGCGCAGGCATGGTCATGGTGACCGGATCGGTGACCGGCGTGGTTTTCACGAGGTCGACCAGATCGCCGCCGCCGGGACGTTCGTCGGCGAGAATCGGCTCACCCAGCCCGATCCGCTGCTGGATCCGTTTCATCCAGGCCGGTGCCCACCAGCAGTCGTCGCCGAGCAGTTTCATGGTCGCCGGGACGAGCAGCATGCGCAGGATGGTCGCGTCGATGATGAGCGCCGCGATCATGCCGTAGGCGATGTACTGCATCATCACCAGATCGGAGAACGCGAACGCGCCGGTGACCACGAGCAGGATCAGCGCGGCGGCGGTGATGATGCGCCCGGTATGCGCGGTGCCGATCCGTACCGCCTCCGTGGTCGAGGCGCCCTGGGCCCGGGCCTCCACCATCCGTGAAAGCAGGAAGACCTCGTAGTCGGTGGACAGGCCGTAGATGATCGCGATGATCAGCACCAGCACCGGCGACATGATCGGCTGCGGGGTGAAATTGAGCAGACCCGCCCCGTGACCGTCGATGAATATCCAGGTCAGAATGCCCAGCGTCGAGCCGAGGCCGAGCACGCTCATCAGGGCCGCCTTGATGGGCAGCACCAGGGACCCGAATGTCAGGAACATCAGCACGGTGGTGACCAGCAGCACCACGGCGATCATCAGTGGGATCCGGTCGACCAGCGCGTCGATACTGTCGCCCTGGAGCGTCGGCTGCCCGCCGACCAGCATCGTCACCCCGTCCGGGACCTCGATCGCGCGCAGATAGTCCACGGTCGGCCGGTAGTCGTCGGAGTCCAGGAGCGTGGCCTCGGTGCGGTACACGTCCGGGCGGTTCGGGGATTGTGCCGGCACCGCGAAACCACCGGCATCGGCCAGGCCGGGCGCCTTGTCGATCTCCTTCAGGATCTTGCCGATGGAGGAGCTCTTCTCGCTGATGAAGATCAGCTGGATGGGGTCGGATTGGCGCAGCGGGAAGGTCTGGTCGAACTCCTCTTGCGCGATCCGGACGGCGGCGTCGGGCGGGAGGTACTTCTCGCTCATACCGCCGAAGGCCAGATTCTTCACCGGAATGATCAGCAGCAGCAGCCCGACGCAGATCGGGATGGCGATCTTGAGCGGATGCCGCATGACCCAGGTGGTGATCCGGCCCCAGATACTGGACTCGACCTCCTCCGCGGATTTGGTCTTGCGCATCTTCTTGAAGCTGAGCATGTCCACGCGCCGGCCCAGCACACCGAGCATGGCCGGAAGCAGGGTGATCGAGGCGAGTGCGGCCACGGCGACGGTGGCGATGGTGCCGTAGGCCATGGATTTCAGGAAGCCCTGCGGGAAGAGCAGCAGGCCGCCCAGGCTGGCGATGATCATGGTCGCCGAGAACACGACGGTCCGTCCGGCGGTTTGTACCGAACGCCGGACCGCGGCCGCGGTGTCGTAACCCTCGGCCAGTTCCTCTCTGAACCGGCTGACGATGAACAGCCCGTAGTCGATGGCCAGGCCCAGGCCGATCATCGACACCACGGCGCCGACGAAGGTGTTCACCTCGGTGAACTTCGTGACCATCATCAGGATGCCGTTCGCGGCGAGGATGGTCAGACCGCCCACGATCAGCGGGAGACCGGCGGCCACCACACCGCCGAAGATGAAGAACAGCAGTACGCCGACCGCCGGGATGGCGAGGAGTTCCATCCGCTTCGTATCGTGCGCCATGGTGTCGTTGAGCGTGCCCGCCACCGGCTGCAGGCCCGCGACCTGGACGTCCACCCCGTCGATGAAGAAGACGTCTTTCACTTCGCGGTAGTTGCGGACCATCTCGTCGTCGTTGTCGCCGACGATCGCGACGGAGGCGAAGGTCTTCGTCTTGTCCTTGGAACCGAATACCGCGGGCGAAGCGTCGCCGGTCTCGGTGTCCCAATACGCGCCCTTCACCCGGGCGATCTGCTCCGGGTGTTCCTTGGGGAGCCGATTCAGGTTGTCGACGATCTTGTCCCGGAACGCGGGATCGGAATCGATCGTCTGCCCCTCGGGCGCGGTGTACAGCACCAGCACATCCGCGTCATGATTGCGGCCGAACGCCTCGTCGGAGATCTCGGCCGCCTCGACCGATTCCGAACCCGGATCGAACAACCCGCTGGAGCTGAGGTGATCCGCCAGCCCGAGACCGTAGGCGCCGAAGGCAAGCATGCCCCCGACAACCACTCCGATAACGGCGAAACGCAGTCGATAGACCAGATCGCCCCAGCGGGTGAACACTTAAGCGACTCCTTGTGCGGGGCGAGAGGTGAGCAGCGCCGACAGCGGCCGGAACGGCTGCAGCCAGGCACCCTCGTCGGGCAACGAGTCGAGGCTCACCCGGGGAAGCGGTTCACGGAATACTCCCGGGATGTCCTCGAGGTCGACGAATTCGAGGGTATCGGATGTTACGGCCCAACTCGCGTGCTCGCGGAAGCCGAGTACCTGAACCGGAATGCCCTCGGTCGCCAGTTGCTCGAGCGGTTCCCGGAACGCCTGGCCGTCGGCCGAGGCCACGATGATCCCGGCCAGCCCGGCGCCTCGGGTGCGCTGCTCGATATGGCCGAGCATATCGGAGTCGACGTCGGAGTCCTCGTCGATCTTGGGCTTGGCGAATACGGCATATCCGACATTGCGCAGTGCCTCGACCCACGGCCGCACCACATCGGCGGTACCGGGCGCGATATTGGTGAACACGGTCGCTTCCGGCTCCACCCGCTGCTTCTCGCCGGCGGACAGTTCCGCCGTGCGCGCCAGCAACCAGCGGCCGAGCGCGTCGAAGCGCGGACGATAGGCGGCGGTCGGGCGGCCGCCGAGAATGGCGCCCAGACCCATATCCAGGTTCGGTGCGTCCCAGACCAGCAGAACCCGCCGTAATCCGTCCGCGTCGGCTCCGGCCGTCTCGCCGCCGGATTCGTGCAGACTTCCGGCAACATCGTCGCCGGCCGGGGCCATCTCACTGACGCTCATCATTCGATCTTGCCCCATATGAACTCGTTGATCGCGCTACCGGCGCGATGTGCCTTGCTCTCGAACTTGGTGACCGGACGTTCGAATCCGATCGGCGCCGAATCGCGGTGCTCGGCGCTCACCCCGCCGGTCGTCTCGTTCAGGCCGGTCAGCCGGGGTTCGGCCGCACCCACCTCGGCGATGTGCTCGGCATAGCCGGCGTGGTCGGTGGCGACGTGCAACACACCTCCGGGCCGCAAGCGGTCGGCGATCAGCGCCACGGTCGCCGGTTGCAGCAGCCGGCGCTTGTGGTGACGGGCCTTGGGCCAGGGGTCCGGGAAGAACACGCGTACCCCGGTCAGCGACCCGGGAGCAATCATGTTCTCCAGCACATCTACCGCATCGCCGCGGAGCAGCCGGATATTACCGATCTCCTCGCGTTCGATCCGCTGCACGAGTTGTGCCAATCCCGGCTGGTAGACCTCGATGCCGATCAGGTCGATATCCGGTTCGGCCTGCGCCATCGCCGCCGTCGCGGTACCGGTTCCGCAGCCGATCTCGATGACCAGTGGTGCGTGCCGGCCGAACCAGGCGTCGGTGTCCAACGGTTCGTCCGCGACTTCCCGGCCGATCACCGGCCAGGTGCGGTCCCAGGATTTCTGCTGATTCGGGGTGAGCGCGCCGCGCCGGGAGCGGAAACTGGTGACCCGCGGGTAGAGCCGCGATCCGGCGCCCAGCCGCCGCGGATTCGCGGCGCCGGCGGAGCCGCCCGCGTCCGCCGTCACCGCGACGGGAACGGATTCGGAGCTGGGGTGCACGGCGTCGTTCACAGCCCTATTGTCCCGCATGCCCGACTGTGGCCCGCAGCGGACCGCCGGGGGCCTACCGGTTGGTAGGACGAGACCGGTCTGCACCCGGCGCGCCCGGGGCGGTCTTCTGACAGAATGCGCACCGGACCGAGGGATACGCGGCGGTGCGGTGATCGAGGGAGCGGACGGGATATGCGTGAGGTGGGGGCGGCGGATCCGCTGGACCGGATGATCTCGGCATTGCGAATGGGCGACGGCGCCGACACCGGAATCGCGAACGGGATCGAGGCGGCGGTGGGCCGATGGCGGACGCTGCCGCGGGCGCAGGTCGCCGGGCGCGCCCGGGCGGGCCGGACCACCGTGGCCCGTGCGCTGGGGCTGCAGCCCGGAGTGGAGACCGCACCCGTCGACGAGCCGGGTTTCCCCGACCCGGTGCTCGACGCCGATATCGTCGTCTACGTGCTCGCCAGCACCCCCTCACCGGGTGACCGCCGGGTCCTGGCGACGCTGACGCCGCAGCGGTCGCTGGTGGTGGTCAACAAGGCCGACGCGATCGGCACCGGCTGGGCCGACGCGGTCGAGGCCGCCGACCGGTACTCCCGGCAGTTCGGGCTGCCGGCCTTCCCGATGGTGGGGTCGCTGGCCGCGCGGACCGTTTCGGGAGCGCTGCGCGAAGGCGATCTGGAATTGCTACGCCGCCATGCCCACACCGGGGCCGCGCTCGCCGTCTCCGCCGATTCCTTTCTCTCCCCGGCCGCCGGAACCGATACCGCCGAACGCGCCGACCTGCTGGAGCGATGGGATCTGCACGGCCTGGGGTGCGCGCTGGCCGCCCTGGACCGGGAACCCGACCTCTCCCCGCAGACCGTGCTGCAAATCCTGCACACCGTCAGCGGCGTCGAACCGGTGGCCAAACTGCTCGGCGTGCGCTACCAGCAGGCGATATCCCGGCGGGCCGGGGTTCTCGTCGACGAGTTGACCCGGTTGTCGGCACGGGCGGTGCCGCACGACCGGAGCCGGGCCCGGGCACTGATCACCGAATACCTCGACACCGACGAGGCCCGCTGGCTCGCGCTGTGCGGCGGCCTTGCCGATCCCGAGGTCGCGCATCTGGCCGCCGGCTACCCCCGGCCCGAGCCCGAGAACGCCGACGACGCGCTGGCCCGGGCGGTGCGTTGGCGGGCGGTCGCATCCGGTGAGATGTCACCGGCGGCGCGCCGGGCCGCGATCAGGGTTCACAACGGCTACGTCCGGATGTGGGAGCGGATGAGCAGTGTCGGACTCTGACAGACCCGCCGGCGGTGCGGCGCCCCGCGGGCGGTCCGATACCGCGCCGGTGTCCGGCCCGGAGGCGGGGCCGGGCACCGGGCCCGCCGCGGCGCGGGTTGTCGATTCGCTGCCCGGCGAGGTCCTCGCGGTGGTCGAGCGGTGGAATCCGCAGGGCGCGGCGCTGCTGGCGGTATCGACCGCGGCCGGGGTCGCCGCGCCGGTTCCGCTGATCGGGCCGGACGATGCCAACACCGTGCTGCTGCGGACCGAACTGACCCGGATCGAGCCGCGGGTGGAGCTGAGCGCCCCCGAAGCCGAACCCGCCGTCTCGCCGGGCGGAGTCGTACTACTGGTCCTGGACGCGGGCGTCGTGATCGGCGCCGGGGAACTGGATATCGTCCGCCGGCTGCACGACCGCGGCGCGCGGGTGCTGCTGGTGCTCAACGGCACGCACGCGCATCGCGATTGGGAACTGGCCCGCGACCGTACCGCCGAACTCGTCGCGGCGGCCGGTACGCCGTGCGAGATCGTGCCGGTATCGGCGCGGCTCGCCCTGGCCGCCCGGACCTCCGCCGATTCGGCCCTGTTCGATCAATCCGGGCTCGGGCGCCTGCACGCGCGACTGGTCGCGCTCACCACCGACAGCGCCACGGCGGACGCGCGCCGCCGGACCGCGGCCGCCCAGGTGATCGCCGATACCCGGGAGCGGATCGTGCAAGAGGAGCAGACACTGCGCTCCGGGCGCGAGACCGACATGCTGCGAGCCGAACGGGCCCGGTTGCTCGCCGAACGGGACGGCGGCCGGGCGGCCGCGGTCTCCAATCTGCGGGCCCAGCTCAATCTCGCGCGCGTGGACCTGCTGACCCAGGTGGGTGCGCGGGTACGGACGCTGCACGCCGAGGCGCGCGCCGAACTCGACCGGCTGGACCGTAAGGGCCGCCCGGAGTTCCCCGACCGGCTGCGCTCGGCGGTGAACCAGCTGACCGCGGCGGTGGACCTCGATATCGACGCCCGGCTCACCGAACTGCGCGCCCGGGCCGCGGCCGCCCCCGCGCCGGGCTCGGCCGGGCCGGTGGGGGCGCCACCGCAGCGCCACGATCCGGCCCCCACACTCGGCCCGGATCCGCAACCCCGGGGCCGGGGTGTCGAAGATCACCTGATGATCGTCCTGGGTGCCTCGGCCGGTGTCGGTCTGGGCCGCCTCCTGGTATCGCCGCTGGCCCTGGTCCCGGCTCTGGATGTGGCCACCATCCCGGTGACGCTGCTGCTCGGCGCGGGCGCCGCGGCGTGGGTGGTGCGGGCCCGCGGCCAGCTCGCCGACCGCGATCACCTGCGGCAATGGGTGGCCGACGCGGTCGCGAACGTGAAGGCCCAACTGGAGCAGCGGGCGGTTACCGCGCTGGTCGAGACCGAATCGGAGCTTTCGGACGAGATGGTTCGCAGCGCCGCGGCGCATATGCTGGATGTCGATCGACGGGTGGCCGAACTGGAGACCGCACTGCGGCGCGCCACCTCCGGACAGCCCGGCCGGCTCGCCGCTTGTGCCCGTGACCGGGAGATACTCGAGCGTTGGGCCGGTGATTCCGGAAAATAGTTTGTCCACCCCTATTGATCGGCAACCCGATTCCATAGGGGCCGCAATACCGCGTTAACCTCTAGACAGGAACCTGGGCGTCCGCTTCGCCCTTGGTGTACCTCCGGTACCCGGGAGTACACCCGACGGGCCGTAGCGGGCGCCTCACCCGCCAATGGTGGCGCTAGGTGTTTTCGCGCTGGTCACGGGCCCAAGGGCCAGGGCGGAGGCATCGGTGCCGCCCATTTCAGGAGAGTTTTCATGACCTCAGCGACCATTCCCGGTCTTCGTGGATCCGACGGCACCGCGCCGACCGAACACAGCGAACTGCTCGCCTGGGTTCAGGAGGTCGCCGAACTGACTCAGCCGGATCGAGTCGTATGGGCGGACGGTTCCGATGCCGAATGGGATCGGCTCACCACGCAGCTCGTCGAGGCGGGCACGTTCAAGAAGCTGGACGAGAAGAAGAAGCCGAACTCGTTCCTCGCGTTATCCGACCCCTCCGACGTGGCCCGGGTCGAATCGCGCACCTACATCTGTTCCAAGTCCGAGGCCGACGCCGGGCCGACCAACAACTGGGTCGATCCCGCCGAGATGCGGGCCACCATGACCGAGCTCTACCGGGGCTCGATGAAGGGCCGCACCATGTACGTGGTGCCGTTCTGCATGGGCCCGCTGGGCGCCGACGATCCGAAACTCGGCGTCGAGATCACCGACTCGGAGTACGTGGTGGTCTCCATGCGGGTGATGACCCGGATGGGGCAGGCCGCGCTGGATACGCTCGGCACCGATCGCTCGTTCGTGAAGGCACTGCACTCGGTCGGCGCGCCGCTGGCCGAGGGCCAGGCCGATGTGCCGTGGCCCTGCAACGATACGAAATACATCACGCATTTCCCCGAGGACCGCGAGATCTGGAGCTACGGCTCCGGCTACGGCGGCAACGCGCTGCTGGGCAAGAAGTGCTACTCGCTGCGGATCGCCTCGGCCATGGCCCACGACGAGGGCTGGCTGGCCGAGCACATGCTGATCCTCAAGCTCATCTCCCCGGAGAACAAGGCCCACTACGTCGCCGCCGCGTTCCCCAGCGCCTGCGGTAAGACCAACCTCGCGATGATCCAGCCGACGGTTCCCGGCTGGCGCGCCGAGACCCTGGGCGACGATATCGCCTGGATGCGGTTCGGTGAGGACGGCCGGCTGTACGCGGTGAACCCGGAGTTCGGTTTCTTCGGCGTCGCGCCCGGCACCAACCGCTCGTCGAACCCGAACGCGATGGAGACCCTGGAGGCGGGCAACACCGTCTACACCAATGTCGCGCTCACCGACGACAACGATGTCTGGTGGGAGGGCCTCGAGGGCGAGCCCGATCACCTCATCGACTGGAAGGGCAACGACTGGTACCTGCGGGAGACCGAGACCCTGGCCGCGCACCCCAACTCGCGTTACTGCACCCCCATGTCGCAGTGCCCGACGCTGGCCGCGGAATGGGACGACCCGAAGGGTGTGCCGATCTCGGCGATCCTCTTCGGCGGCCGCCGCAAGACCACGGTTCCCCTGGTCACCGAATCCTTCGACTGGCAGCACGGCGTCTTCATGGGTGCCACCCTGTCCTCGGAGCAGACCGCGGCCGCCGAGGGCAAGGTCGGCACCGTGCGTCGCGATCCGATGGCCATGCTGCCGTTCATGGGTTACCACGTCGGTGACTACATGGGCCACTGGATCAACCTCGGCAAGAACGCCGACGCCACCAAGCTGCCCAAGATCTTCTACGTGAACTGGTTCCGGCGCGGCGAGGACGGCCGCTTCCTGTGGCCGGGCTTCGGTGAGAACTCCCGCGTGCTGGAGTGGATCATCGGCCGGATCGAGGGCTCCGCGCAGGCCGAGCCGACTGTCCATGATGAACACGCGTTTCACATAGAGCTGCACACCGCGCTTGTGCTCCCGGGTGAACAGGTCGAACGGCGCCTGCGAGGGCAGGAACAGCAACGCCTGGTATTCGAACGTGCCCTCGGCCTTGAGTGGAATCGTCTCCAAGGGCTCGTCCCAGGCGTGGCTGACGTGCTTGTAGAACTCGTGGTACTCCTCCTCGGAGACCTCACCGCGCGGACGGGTCCACAGGGCCTTCATCGAGTTGAGCGTCTGCTCCTCGACGACGGTCTTCTCCTCCTGGTCCTCGCCTTCGCCCTCGGTCACCGTGCGCTCGACCTGCATCCGGATCGGCCACGCGATGAAATCCGAGTATTTCTTGACGATCTCGCGGAGCTTGTGCTCCTGGGTGTAGTCGAAGAGGTGGTCCTCGGCGTCGGCCGGCTTGAGATGCAGTGCCACCGACGACCCCTGCGGGCC
Organism: Nocardia sp. NPDC003345; assembly: GCF_053589395.1. NCBI lineage: Bacteria > Bacillati > Actinomycetota > Actinomycetes > Mycobacteriales > Nocardiaceae > Nocardia > Nocardia sp. NPDC003345. Next base: position 16,527 of record NZ_JBSFRU010000019.1, on the reverse strand, counting down.
CTCGTCGAGGGTTTCGATGGTGTAGGTGCCGGACCCGGCCTCGGACTCCCAGCGCGTGATGGTGTTCTCGCCCGCCTTACGCGTGGTGAGCACGACCTTGTCCGCCACCATGAAGGTCGAGTAGAAGCCGATACCGAACTGGCCGATCAGTTCTTCGGCTGCGGCATCGGATTTCGCCTCGTTCAGCTTGCGGCGGAGTTCGGCCGTACCGGACTTGGCCAGGGTCCCGATCAGATCGACCACCTCGGCGCGCGACATTCCGATGCCGTTGTCCCGGACGGTCAGGATCCGCTGATCCTTGTCGACCTCCAGTTCGATATGGAGGTCGTCGGTATCGACGTGCAGATCCTTGTCCCGATAGGACTCCAGCCGCAGTTTGTCCAGCGCGTCGGAAGCGTTCGAGATCAGCTCCCGCAGAAACGTGTCCTTGTTGGAGTAGACCGAGTGGATCATCAGCTCGAGCAGCTGATGAGTTTCGGCCTGGAACTCGAGTTGTTCGACGTGCTCAGTCACGGTGGACAATGGTAATCAAGCCTGCGCGCGGCTCGTCCGCAGGTCGGGCGAGGTTCCCGCGGCGGCGGCGAAATCGCTCAGCGCCGGCACCTCACGTTCGGCGCAGTGCTCCCGCACGATGGTGGGATTCATCCATTCCCGCAGCACGGCGGTCGCGCGCACATCGTCCTCGTTGTATTCGAGCAACCGGGTGCGCTGGGTGAGATCGGGGGTGTCGTCGTAGCCGACCGCGCGCCGGTACCAGCTCATCGACGCTTCTCCGCTCGCCTCCGGATCGCGCCACGCGAATCCGGCCACGGGGGCGATCTTCTTGAGTCCTTTACCGCTCGGGCAGATGAACTGATCGGTGACGGCCTGGAACATATCCACCCACTGGATGGAGTCGACGAATCCGGTGACCTCGGCCTCGGTCGGGACCCCGGGCCGCCCGGCGAACCGGCGCGCGGATTCGTAGAGCCATTTGTCTTCGGCCGAACGCGAATAGCAGTAGGCCGCGAAGGTTTTGCCCGCCGCCTCCGCCCCGGCCCGGATACTCATGAGCCACACCCAGAACTCCGCGAAGGACCGCCCCTCGTCCTCGGTCGGCAACGGATCCCAGGTGACGAACGGCCGGTAGACCCCGTCGAGCAGGGTCCCCCACAGGTAGGCGCCGTCCTCCTGGTAGCTCTCCAGGTCGACATCCACCTCCACATCGGCGCGCCGCACCCAGACCTTGTCGAAACGGCGCACCAGGGGCGCACCGACCAGCCAGGCGCGGGCGGTGACCACGGTTTCCTCGAACGGGCCGTGCTGCCAGTCCTCGGGCTCGGGGCCGGTCCAGGCGGCGAGTTCGTCGATGGTCCGGACGCCGTGGCCGCGCAGGACCTCCGCCCGGGAACCGGGCGCCACCACACTCACATCGCGGTGTTCGTTGAGCCAGGCCTGGCAGCCGCCGTCGGAGCCACGGGTCCACCAGATGCATTGACGGCATTCGGGAACCTTCGAGGGCACGGTCCGCGCCTGCCCGCGGACCACCGCGATCCGGTCGGCATAACGTGCGTCGTAGTCGGGCAGGACCGGGCGCAGATCGTGCACCAGGATCCGGTCGAAATGGAACCCGATGACCCCGCCCACCTGGGTGGACGGCGCCAGTCCCCGCCGCTCGAGCATCCGGTACACGTGGGCCAGGCGCTGCTGATCGCGGGGCTGCTGGCGAAGTTTGCGGGCGCGGTCCGGTTCGGGATGCCACCGCAGCAGATCCGAGGTCAGCGGATGGAATTCGGCGGGGGCGGGACGACGCGGATCGGTGACCTTGTGGTTGACCACGATCACCGGGATATAGCCGCCGCGTTCGTCGCGCAGGAAGATCTCGGCGCCGCCGCGGCGGCCGGTATCGGATTCCTGGGGCAGCAACCCACCCCAGATACGCGCGGCTCCCGCTTCGAAGGCGCGCAGCGTGGCCTCGGCCCGCTCCCGGGCGGACAGCGCGGGATCGATGACGACCCAGCTCGCGGGGTCGGCGGCGACCAGCGTGTCACGGACCCGTTCCCGGTGCGCCTGGGCGGCGGCCCGGCGCTGCTGTACCCCGGCGTCCTCGCGAACCTCGGCCAGCATCTCCGGGTACGCGGCGTCCATGCCGAGACGGTGGCGACAACCGATCAGACCCCTCGCGTCGAGAAACGCGGGTCTGTCACCCGCGGCGGTGATCTGCCCCGTGAGCACGGGGAATCCGCGCCGCTCGCTCTCGGCGGCGGCGTCGTCTTCTCGGTCGAGAGAGCCCGGTTGCACGCAAGCAGTATGGTCCCTGCCCCCGACACTCCCGCCAATCGAGCACCCGGGCGCTCCCGGCGCGGGTGCCGGCCGGGCGGAGTCTGTCGCGGGTTGGGGCCGGAAACCGATAGGGTGTCGGCGAACCGTGTGACACGGGTGAACGGTGCGGTGCACGTGTCGTATCGCCGTAGCGAACCAGCATGACGGAGGGCCTTCGATGGGGTTGTTCACCAAGCGCAAACGGCGGCCGAGTCGACGGGCCGAGGCCAAGGCTCTCAAGCACAAGGCGGCCATGGAGGCCAAACTCGGCGCGAAGAACGAACGCAGAAAACAGCGGTCGGACGCCCGGTCCCAGCGCAAGGTCGCCAAGGCCCAGATCGCCGCGCTGCAGGCCGAAGAGAAGGCCGCGCTCAAGACCGCCGCCCGCGCCGAGCGCGACCCGTTCAGCCCCGGCCAGGTCAAGAAGTACATCGGGGTGGCCCGGGTGCTGGTTCCGGTGCTCGCTCCGCTCGCCTACCGCGGCGCGACCTATCTGCGCGGGCAGCTCGACGCCCGCCGGGCCCGTCGTCTCGGAGTGGGTGTGGACAAGCTCGGCGACTACCCCGGGCACGGCGGCCGGTTGCAGGCGCGGATCGCCAACACCGAGGCGGCGCTGGACAAGATCGCGAACGGTAACGCGGGCAAGGACAAGGACATCCAGCAGTTCCTCGGGACCACCCGGGGCCGGCTGGAGGCGCTGTCCGCGGCGGTGCGTACGGCCGATCAGCTGCCGGCCGCCCGGCGGCGTTCGGTGCACACCTCGATCGGCACCGAACTGTCCCGGATCGAGGCGGACGTGCTCGCCCGTCTCGGCGTCGCCTGACCCGGACCTCGTCGGATCCGGCACCGACCGGCTCGGCGTTTCACGACCGGATGTAGACCCCGCCCCGAACTCGGTATGGCCCTGAGGTGGCCCGGGTGCGGGGTGTGCGGGCGGGTCGGCCACGATGGACGGTGCCCAGTCCACTCCGGCTCACCGGGCACGGTGAGCCGGATCTCTCCGAAAGACCGCGATGCCCACGTCCACCGCTGCCGCGCCACTGCGGGGCTCTGTGGTGGGCGCGGCGACCGGAGCTCTCGCCCTGGCCGCCCACGGCGCCGCGGGTGGCGGGTACCCGGCCTCGGAAGGGATGGCGTTACTGCTGCTCACGGCCGTCGTGAGTGGATTCGCGGCCGGTGCGGCCGCCGGGAACATACGGTGGCATTCGCGTTCCGCGTCGGGCATCGGTGTTCTGCTCCCCCTGACGATGGGCCAGGGAATCGGTCACTGGGCGCTCACGGGTCTCACCGGGCACCACACCGCGACGGCGGAACCGCGATCGGTGATGGTGGCCGCGCATCTGATCGCGACGCTGCTCTGCGCGGCCGCCATCATCGCGGCCGAACAGCTGTACCGGATCGCCTCGGCGGTTGTCCGGGTGCTGCTCGAGCCACCGCGCCCGCTTGCCTGGGCGCCTCGCCTCCTCGCGGTGACGACTCCCGCGACTCCGGGTCACCGCGCTCCGAGGGGAGCGTCCGGACCACGCGCGCCGCCCGCGCGCACCGGTACCGACGCACCCATTTCCCTCGGAGAGAAAGTTTTCGACCCATGCCCCACCACGGGTATTCCCCTGCCCTGCGCCGCGGTCTGACCGCGGCCCTCGCCGCCGGCTTCGTCCTGGCGGGCGCGGGCACCGCCGCCGCCCATGTCACCGTCTCGGCCCCGGACGCCGCACCGGGCCGGTCCGCTGTCGCGACCTTCAGCGTGCCGACCGAATCGGATACCGCGAGCACCACCTCGGTGAAGATCACCGTCCCCGAGTTCACCTCGGCGCGTACCGAACCGCTGCCCGGCTGGACCGCGAAGGTCGACCGCGACGACCAGGAGAAGGTCACGGCCGTCACCTGGACCGCCGCACCGGGCTCGCCCGGTATCCGCCCCGGCGAGTTCCAGCGGTTCGTGGTCTCGCTCGGCCCGTTCCCGGAAACCGAGACCCTCAGCTTCCCGGCCGAGCAGACCTACAGCGACGGCAAGGTCGTGCGCTGGAACGAGGCCGGCGACCACGATTCGGTCGATCATCCGGCCCCGGTGGTGACGCTGACGGCCGACGGTGGCCACGATTCGGGTCACGACCACGGGGACCAGGCCGGCGATACGGCCGATACCGCGAGCGAATCCGATACCACCGCCCGCTGGCTCGGCGGGATCGGACTGGCCCTGGGCGCGCTGGCCCTGGGCGCCGGTGTCGGCGCGGTGCTCCGGAGCCGGCGATGACGCGGATACTGCGACTGGCCGCACTGGTGACCGGGCTGCTGTGCCTGGGCCTGGTCCTCGCTGCCGGACCGGCGGCCGCGCATTCCACGGTCGTGGGCAGCGACCCGGCCGACGGCGCGACCGTCGACACCGGTCCGGCCCGCGCGACCATCACCTTCAACGAACCGCTCCAGCCCGATTTCCCCGCGATGACCGTGGTGGGGCCGGACGGCAACCTGTGGTCCAAGGGTGATCCGGTCGTGGCGGGCCGCGATATCAGCGTCGAGGTCGGCGAACTCGGCCCGGCCGGGGTCTATCGGATGGCCTACCGGGTGACCTCGGCCGACGGGCATGTCGTGGACGGCGAGCAGAGCTTCACCCTGAGCACCCCCGGCACCGGGACCCCGGGCCCGGCGGCGAACGCGACCGGATCCGACGACGGCTCCGGGGGCGGTGTGCCGGTCTGGGTGTACATCCTCGGTGCGCTGGTCCTGTTCGGCGGTGGCCTGGCCTTCGCCCTCTTCGGCTCGAACCCGGGCAAGGGCAAGAACGAGCGGTGAGTAGCGGTACCCCGAGCGGGCCCGACCGGCGGGCCCGCCTGTTGTTCGTTGTTCCGGCGGGTCTGCTCGGGGTGCTGCTGGCCTGGGCGCTCGGCGACGACGTCCCGGCCGACGCGACGGTACGGTTCGGCGCCGATATGGCCGGCGCCGCCGTCCTCGGGCTGACCGCGCTGCCGCGGCTGGACGGCCGGTTCGAGGTGCCGTGGCGGACACTGGCCGCGCTGGCCGGCCTCTGGTGCTGTCTGGAGTTCGCGGTGCTGGTCTTCGCCGCCGGTGAGGTGGCCGGCACCGGCGCCGGCGGGCTGAGCCCGGCCGATTTCGGGACCTATCTGACGCGCATCAGCGGCGGTCAGATCGGTATCGCGATCCTGTTCGGCACCGCCGCGATCGCGGGCTACGCGGCGCTGGCCTACCGGCTGCCGCGGCAGCGCACCCCCGATCTGGTTCTGGTGTTCGCGGCGGTGACCGTGACCCTGCGCCCGATCACCGGGCATATGTCGCAACAGGCGTTCGGTTCGATGCTGGCCGGGGTGCACGCGCTGGCCGCGTCGATGTGGCTGGGCCTGCTGCTGGCGCTGGCGCTGGTGGTGCGCGGCCGCGGGGGCTGGGCCTCGGCGCTCCCGCGCTATTCCGCGATCGCGATGCCTATGGTCGCGGCGATCGCGGTCACCGGTGTCCTCAACGGATTGGTCCGGCTCGGCGGGATCGCGCCGTTCTTCACCACCGGCTACGGGCGGATCATGCTCGCCAAGACCCTGCTGCTCGCCGTTCTGCTGGCACTGGGCTGGTGGTGGCGCCGAACCTGGGTGGTGGCGGCCGGCGGGCACCGGCTGCCGGCGGACGCGTCGCTGCGGCGGGCGGTACTGGAGGTCGCGGTGATGGCGGTGACGTTCGGGCTGGCGGCATCGCTGGCGATCAGCGGATAGCCTGTGGTCATGCGTGCCGGGGCTGCCTCTCCCAATCCGTTCCAGCGGATCGGGTACATCTGTGGCCGCACCCTGCCGTCCGAGTACTCGGACTGGGTGCTGGAGGATCTCACCGGCCCCGGCGCGACCCGCCGGTATCTGTTCCGGATGCTGGTTCCGATCGTGCTGGTCTTGCTGCCGTTCCTGCTGGTCCCGGGACCGCTGTGGATAGGCCTGTCGATGATGGGCCTGCTCTTGCTGCCGCTGATCTATTTCACCGTCGCGCTGACCTACGTGTTCCGGCGGAACCGGCTGGTCAAGCATGGGATGGACCCGGAACTGGCCGATATCGACGTACGTCGGCGGGCCGAAGCCGAGCGCTTGGCCTACGAATCGCGGCACGGCCGGGCCTGACCGTCCACAAAGCGATGCACAACCCCTGGTGAGTGATTTCACACAGGCATAGCCTGGAGCTATGAAGAAGCCGACCTTCAAGCAACGGATCGCCTACGATCTGGGCCGCGAACTTCCCGCGGAGCTGCACGAGTGGGTCGTCGAGGATCTCTGCGGCCACGGGGCCATGGAGCGCTACCTGATCCGCTTCATCGGTCCCATCATCCCGTTCTTCGTGCTGATCCTGCTGTTCCCGGGCCCGATGACACTCAAGATCGGGATCATCGTGATGATGATCGTTCCACTGATCATCTTCGCGATCTCCCTCGCCTACGTGTGGCGGCGCTACCGGATGGTCCAGCACGGCCTGGACCCGGATGTGGTCGACCGGCAGAAATTCTCCCGGCAAGATCGTGACCTGTACAACCTGCGCTATCGCAGCTGACGCGGAAACAGCACGCGGGCGCGGGGGGTCGCCGACGCATGCCGCGCCGCGACCGGCACAATCGGGAACGTGACCGATTCAGAGCAGCAGGTGGCCACCGCGGATCTCGCCGACGAGATCGGACCCGATATCCGCAGTTGCGATACCCAGTTCATCCAGTTCGGTGGCCGTCCGGTGTTCGCCGGGCCGATCACCACCATCCGCTGCTTCCAGGACAATCTGCTCGTGAAGCAGACCCTGAGCGAACCGGGCGAGGGCCGGGTGCTCGTTGTCGACGGCGGCGCGAGCGTGCACACCGCGCTGGTGGGCGACATCATCGCCGGACGTGGGGTCGACAACGGCTGGGCCGGCGTCGTGGTCAACGGCGCGGTCCGCGATTCGGCCATCCTCCGCACACTCGATATCGGGCTCAAGGCGCTGGGCACCAACCCGCGCAAGAGCACCCAGACGGGCAGCGGCGAGCAGGATGTCCCGGTGGAGTTCGGTGGCGTGACCTTCAACCCCGGCGAGATGCTCTACAGCGATCACGACGGCATCGTGGTCCGCGCGCGGGCCTGATCCGATCGGTCCGGGTGATCCGGGCTATCCGCCGCTCACCCGGGCGAGGCGTCCGGCGAGGCCGACGATATCGCCCACCTGGAGTTGGCGCCCGCGGCGCAGTTCGACCTCGTCGTTGACCCGGACGAGCCCGGCCGCGATGACCGTTTTGGCCTCCGACCCCGATTCGATGAGGTTGGCGAGTTTCAGGAACTGCCCGAGCCGTATGGCGTCATCGTCGATCGGCACATCGATTGGATCCGGCATAGTCACATGCTTACTCCCCCGGTCGCCGGGCACACCGACCGGGCCGGGCGTAGCACCGGCGCGGCACGCGAACACTCCGAACAACCAGACATATCCGGCATTTCGCGAGCGAAGGCGCGCCACGCCCGGGGCATCGTTTCCCATATCGGCCAACCGTGCCCGCGCGCAGGCGAATACATGCAGTTCCGGCCCGATATGGTGCTAACACGCCGGGCCACAGCGCTGATTCGGTGACTCCGAGCGGCAGACTGGAGCCGTGATAGCCACGCAGGAACCGCCACACCTCGAAACACCGGGACGATCCAGAACACCCGGGCGGTTCGGCGCGATACCGCGCGTCACAGCGCTGATTTCGGGTGCGCTCGCCGCGGCGTGCCTGCTGTGGAGTTCTTCGCCCGCACTGTCCGGCCTGCTGGGCGTGCCCCGACGCTACCTCGACCACTATTATCTCGGCGCGCCCGCCACCAGTCTGCTGTGGGCGGCCCTGGCCGCGACGACGGCCGTCGGGCTCGCGCGGCGCAAACGCCCGGCCTGGTGGGCGCTGGTGCTGTACCTGATGAGCTGGGTACCGGTGAATCTGACCGATATGGTTCGCCACCAGGATCGTCATGCCGCGGTGGCGCTGCTCGCGCATCTGCTGGCCCTCGGTGTGCTGTTCGCGAGCCGGGCGCGATTCGCCGCGCGGATCCGGCGCTGCTCGCTTCGTCCCGCGGCGACGACGCTGATCGCGGGCTGGGTCGCGGCGGCTCTCACCGGCTGGTGCCTGGTCCAGGCCTTTCCGGGATCGCTGGTATCCGGGGCGGAGCGGGTGCGGTGGGTGATCGCCGCGCTCGCGGTGAACCCGGTGTTGCGCACCGAATCTCTCGGCGGGGCACCCCCCTTCCAGATCCAGTTCGCCATCGGTCTGCTCGGTGCCGTCGTCCTCGGCGCCACCGCCTTCGTGCTGAACCGGACCCGCCGCGAGGAGTACGCCCTCGCCGAGAGCGACGAATCCGCCCTACGTGCCCTGCTCGACGGCCCCGACGGTGGCGGATCGACCGACTATCCGGCGACCCGGCGGGACCGCTCGGCGATCTTCGGCCCCAACGGACGCGCCGCCGTCGGCTACCGCGTCGAATACGGTATCTGCCTGGCTCTCGGCGATCCCGTGGGCGCCCGCGACAGCTGGCCGCAGGCAGTCGAGGCCTGGCAGCGTCACGCCCGGCGGTTCGGGTGGACCCCGGCGGTGCTCGGCGCGAGCGACGCCGCCGCGCCGATCTACCGGCGTGCGGGGTTCGAGGTCATCCCGGCGGGCGCCGAGGCGGTGCTCGACGTCAGAACCTTCTCACTGGCCGCACCGGAACTGCAGCCGGTTCGCGGCGTGGTCACCGGCCTGCGCAAACAAGGAGTGACCGTCCGGGTCCGCCGGCAGCGCGATATACCCACCGCCGAGCTGGCACGTCTGGCCGTTTCCGCCGAACTCTGGCAGTCCGGCGAGTCCGAACGCGCTTATCCGCTCCCCCTCGGCCGGATCGGCGACCGCCGCGACGGCGACTGTCTGCTGGTCGAGGCGGTGGACGCCGGCGGCGAGGTGCTCGGGATGCTCTCGCTGGTTCCGTGGGGCCACACCGGGATGACGCTCGAACTGATCCGCCGGGCCCCCGGCGCCACCGAGGAGGTCACCGACCTCCTGATCGCCGAACTGGCATTGAATGCCGAACAACACGGTATCCAGCGGATCTCGCTCAACTTCACCCTGTACCGCTCGGTTTTCGAGGCCGCCGGGCACACGAGCGCACCCGGCCGGGCCCGCGGCCTGCGATCGATACCGGGCCGGCTGGTGGCACCGGCGCGCTGTGCGGTCACCATGCCGCTGGCGTACTCGCGCTGGTGGCAGCTCGCCCAATGGCACCGGGCGAGCGCGCGATACAGCCCGCAGTGGATGCCCCGCTATGTGGTGTGTGCCGACCGTCGCGCGCTACCGGCGATCGCGATGGCCGCCGGAGCCGCCGAAGGTCTACTGCCCCGATTCGGCCGGAAGAACACGGCGTTCACCTTCACCGGCACCCATCCGACCGCGCCCGCTACCGCCGCCACCCACCCCGCCGCCACGGTGACCGTCGCCGATCCGGCCGCCGGCACCGCCCGCGACCCGCGGCCCGAACAGGTGCGGGTGCGGACCGGCAAACTGGACCGGCTGGCCGCCGCCGATATCGACCCCTATCCGCTACCGTTCCCACCGACCCACACCGTCGCCGCCGCGCGGCGGGTCCCGCGGGGCACCACGGTCCGCGTATCCGGCCGGCTGCTGCGGCTACGCGACTGCGGTGGCGTGATGTTCGCGGTGGTACGCGATTGGACCAGCGATATCCAGCTGCTGCTCGACCGCGACCGGCTGGGCGCGCAACGCTGTGCCGAATTCGGCGAGCTGGTCGACCTCGGCGACCTGGTGTCGGTGAGCGGCCAGCTCGGCTACAGCCGGCGCGGCGAATTATCACTGCTGGTCGCGGATTGGCGCATGCTCGGCAAATGCCTGCGCCCGCTACCCGATAAATGGCACGGCCTGACCGATCCCGAACTCCGGATGCGGCGCGGTTACCTGGATCTGATCACCGACCGCGATGCCCGGGGTCTGCTGGCACGGCGCAGCGCGGTGGTGCGCGCACTGCGCGACACCCTGCACGACTGCGGTTTCCTGGAGGTCACCACACCGGTTCTGCGCAGCAGCCGCGACGGCGCGTTCACCCGTGGTCTGCGAACGCATCTCGATGCCGACAACACCGATCTGCACCTGCGGGTCTCCGCCGGTCTCGCGCTGAAACGGCTGTGCGTCGGCGGTGTGGAGAAGGTCTTCGAGCTCGGTCCCGGATTCCGCAACACCCGGGCCGACTTCCGGCACCTACCGGAATTCACCCTGCTGGAAGCCTATGAGGCGCACAGCGATCACCGGCGGGCGATGACCCTGTGCCGCCAATTGATCCAGCAGGCCGCGCTGGCGGCCAACGATTCCCTCATCGCGATGCGCCCGACCGAGGACGACGACGCACTCGAGGCCGTGGACCTCTCGGGCGAATGGCGGGTGCGCTCGATGTACCGGGCCCTCGCCGAGGAGATCGGCGCGGACATCACGCCGCGCACCGAACTGGCCGATCTCCGGGAACTGTGCGAGAAGGCCGATATCGCGTATCAGCCCGGCTGGGATCGAGGCCGGGTAGCCTACGCGCTGTACGAGAAACTGGTGGTCGAAACAACTCTCGAACCGACCTTCTACACCGACTTCCCGGCCGGCGTCTCGCCGTTCGCCCGCAGCCGGCGCGACGACGAGACGCTGGCCGAGCGCTGGGACCTCGTGGCGCACGGAATCGAACTGGCCTCCGGCCGCAGTGAACTCACCGACCCGGTCGAGCAGCGGCGCCGCCTGGCCGAACGGTCGCGGCTCGCCGCCGACGGCGGACCCGTCACGGTGGAACCGGACGAGGATTTCCTGTGCGCACTGGAATACGCCATGCCGCCGACGGGCGGCCTGAGCCTGGGCGTGGACCGGGTGATGATGATGCTGACCGGACGCCCGATCCGCGAGACGCAACTCTTCCCGCTCGTGCGCCGACGGTGACCGGCTGGGAAGCGTCGAGGTTTCGTACCGGCCGTCCGGCAAGTACGGTGATATGACTTCGGCCCCAGGAGGAGGGGTCGCCACTTCTCGGAACGGGGACTGATTGTGAGCTACGTAGACCTGCTGACCCACGCGAGCCAGGTGGATCTTTCCACCTGGGCCCATACCGACGTCCTCGCGTCGGTGGCCGATCTGGAGGCCGCCCGCAAGAAAGGCAAGAGCAAGGGTGGCGGTTTCGGGATCGTCGGCATCATCTGCTGCGTCCTCGTCGTGGTCGTGATCGTCGCGGTCATCCTGCTGGCGCGCAAGAAGAGCAGCAGCAACAACAACGCGCCGGGTCAGTTCCCGCAGCCGGGTCAGGGCGGATTCCCCCAGCAGGGCGGCTACCCACAGGGCGGATATCCCCAGCAGGGTGGCTACCCGCAGCAAGGCGGGTACCCGCAGCAGGGTGGATATCCACAGCAGGGCGGATATCCCTCGGACCCCAACAACCCCTACCCCCCGCAGGGTGGCCAGCCGCCGTACCCGCCGTCGGGGCACTGATACCCCGGACTCCAACGGCCCGGCCCGCCCTGCGGCGCGCCGGGCCGTTGCCGTTCCGGACCGCTGTGAGCTGCCCAGACCTCATGCGGAGAGCCGGGGGACGATGCGGCAGAGTGGACCCGTGCAATTGATATTCGTTCGCCATGCCCAGCCCCTGCGGGTCGACAACGCCGGGACGGCCGCCGACCCCGGCCTCTCACCGATCGGCGTGGAACAGGCCGAGCGAGTACCCGCCGCCCTGAAACAGCACCGGATCGTCCGAGTGGTCAGCAGCCCCCAGCGGCGCGCGCAGGAGACCGCGGCCCGGACCGCCGCCGATCTGGGACTCGCGATCGAGACCGTCGACGGACTGGCCGAATACGACCGCGACCTGCCCTCGTATATACCCATCGAGGATGCCAAGGTCGAATTCCGGGAGACCTACGACCGGATCAAGGCGGGCTATCTGCCGCCACCGGTCGATGAGGACGCGTTCCGCGACCGGGTGCGGGACGCGGTCACCGAGATCGCGTCCACCACCCCCGCGAGCGATACCGTCGTGGTGTTCGCCCACGGCGGCGTCATCAACATCACGCTGCAGGAGATCCTCGGCCTGGACCGGCCGCTGACCTTCCCCATCGACTACTGCTCGATCACTCGTATCCTGTTCTCGCGCACCGGCCGCCGCAGCGCGGCGACCGTGAACGAGAACGGACACGTCTGGGAACTGCTGCCCCGCAATATCTCGCGCTGATCAGGCCATATCCGAGATCCAGTTATGCATCCAGGACAGCGCGGTCTGGCCGTTGCCGACCCGGTAGCTGCCGTAGGAAACATGCGATTCGGACCGGTAGAAGGTCTCGAGATCCTTGACCCGCTGTTCGTTGGCGCCATCGGAGAGCTGGGCCTGCAGGGTCGGCAGCCCGCCCTGTGACATCAGGTCGCTGACGATCGCGCCCACTTCCATCTGGTAACGCCAGATGTTGGCGGGGCTGGGGTCCGAACTCTGCGCGAGGAAACCGGCGAAGCGGGTCACGAAATCATCCTGCGCGGTGGCGCAATACAGATCGTCGGGGATGCACACGGTGCGGGTGCGGTCGCTGAGCCAGCCGAACCCGCCGACACGCGGCCCGCCGGCGCCGGCGCCGGGAGCGGCCGGACCGACCTGGATATCCGCGGGCGCCCGCCGCGGATCGGAGATCAGGCCGACGCCCGAGATCCGTTCGGGGCGAATGGCACCGAGGCCGGTGCCGATCTCGGCGGCGAGGTCACCGGCCGCGTCGGCGCCCTGGCTGTAGCCGATGATGGCGATATTCGTGGCGCCGCACCGCTCCGCCATGGCCGAGATCATGCCACGCGCATTGGTCACGGCCTCGTTCTTGGACGCACCGTAGACATCGCCCTCCCACGGAAACGCGGTGGCGGCGTAGGTGACGTAGTCGACCTTGGCGGACCTGGGCAGACCGTCGGTCACCTCGGCCAGCATGCCCGGTGACGGACGCTTGTCGTGGCCGGTCTCCCAGGTTCCGGGGATCGCCACGACATACAGACTCGGGCAACCGGGTGCGGCGTTCGCCGCGGAACCACCGAAAACCAATCCGGACGCAACAGCCGCGCAGGCACCCAGCGCCGCGGCAACCCTCTTGAATTGCATTCTGCTCCAGTCGACCCGGGTCCCTGATGGGACGCTCCTGATTACGTCGCCGAAATGCTGAACCCGGCCGATGTCGCCGCCGTGTGTAACAGGTGAACAACAGCCACGCGTCACAAGTACACGATCGGGTCACGATCCGATGCTCAGACACACCGGGGATAACAATAGAGCCACACCTTCCTCGCCGCCAGTTTTGTGGAGGTGGGAGGGACTTTGCCTTAGAGGGGTGGGGTTTCGGCGACGCGAAAAGGCCTCGCCGGACTCCGAGGAGTCCGGCGAGGCCTTTCGAATGGTTCTTTGCCTGCGGCGGTGGGTTATCGCTGGGCGACGGCCGTGGGCGGGATGGGAGCGGGGAGGGCGGTCTCGCCTTCCAGGTAGGCATCCACGGAGGCCGCGGCGGCGCGGCCTTCGGCGATGGCCCACACGATCAGGGACTGACCGCGGCCCATATCGCCGGCGACGAAAACGCCGGGGAGGTTGGTGGCCCAGTTCTTATCGCGCTGGACGTTGCCGCGCTGGTCGTAGCCGACGCCGAGATCGGTGAGCAGGCCGGGCTTGTCGGGGCCGACGAAGCCCATGGCGAGCAGGACGAGATCGGCCTCGAGGGTGAACTCGGTGCCCTCGACCTTCTCGAACCGGCCGTTGGCCATTTTCACCTCGTGCGCGTCGAGCCCGGTCACCTTGCCGTCGGCACCGACGAAACGCTCGGTATTCACGGAGAACACCCGCTCGCCGCCCTCCTCGTGCGCCGAGGACACCCGGTACATCAGCGGGTAGGTCGGCCACGGGGTGGAACCGGCACGCTCCTCCGGCGGACGCGGCATGATCTCGAACTGGTGGACGCTGGCCGCGCCCTGCCGGTGCGAGGTGCCCAGGCAGTCGGCGCCGGTATCGCCGCCGCCGATGATGACGACCTTCTTGCCGTGCGCGTGGATGGGCGGCAGGCCCTGCTCGTCGGTGACCGGGTCACCGTGCTGGACGCGATTGGCCCAGGGCAGGAACTCCATCGCCTGATGGATACCGTCGAGCTCGCGGCCCTGAATGGGCAGGTCGCGGGCCTGGGTGGCGCCACCGGCGAGAACCACCGCGTCGAACCGCTCACGCAGTTCGTCGGCGGTGATATCGACGCCCACGTTCACCCCGGCCTTGAAGATGGTGCCTTCGGCCTCCATCTGTGCCAGGCGGCGGTCGATGAAGCGCTTCTCCATCTTGAACTCGGGAATGCCGTAGCGCATCAGGCCGCCGATGCGGTCGGCCCGCTCGAAGACGGTCACGGTGTGACCGGCCCGGGTGAGCTGCTGCGCGGCCGCCAGGCCCGCGGGCCCGGAACCGACGACGGCCACCTTCTTACCGGTGAGCCGGGTCGGGTACACCGGCGCGACCCAGCCCTCGTCGAAGGCGTTCTCGATGATCTCGACCTCGACCTGCTTGATGGTCACCGGATCCTGGTTGATCCCGAGCACGCAGGAGGCCTCGCACGGCGCCGGGCACAGCCGCCCGGTGAACTCCGGGAAGTTGTTGGTGGCGTGCAGCCGGTCGATGCCCTCGCGCCAGCGGTCCTTGTACACCAGGTCATTCCACTCGGGAATCAGGTTTCCGAGCGGGCAGCCGTTGTGACAGAAGGGAATACCGCAGTCCATACAGCGGCTGGCCTGGCGCTGCAGGGTGTCGTGCGCGAAACCCTCCTCGTAGACCTCTTTCCAGTCCATCAGCCGCAGCGGCACCGGACGGCGTTCGGGCAACTCCCGGGACGTGTGCTTCAGAAATCCTTGGGTGTCACCCACGAGCGGCCTCCATAATCGCAGCGTCGACGTCCTTACCGCTCTTCTCAGCCTCGGAGATGGCGAGCAGCACCTTCTTGTACTCGCGCGGCATGACCTTCACAAAGTGGTTCACCTGCTGCGACCAGTCGCCCAGGATGCGTTCGGCCACAGCGGAACCGGTCTGATCCCGGTGCTGGGCGATGATGTCGCGCAGCCAGGTGAAATCGTCACCTGACAGCGCCTCGATGGCATCGGCCTGTTCCGGGTTGACCCGGCCGCCGAAGGTGTTGTCGGGGTCATAGACGAACGCCAGACCGCCGGACATACCGGCACCGAAGTTCCGGCCGGTATCGCCCAGGATGACCACCCGGCCGCCGGTCATGTACTCGCAGGCGTGATCGCCCACGCCTTCGACGACCGCGACGGCGCCGGAGTTGCGGACCGCGAACCGCTCACCGACGACACCGCTGATGAACGCCTGGCCACTGGTGGCGCCGAACAGGATCACGTTGCCCGCGATGATGTTCTCGTCGGCCTTGAACTCCGTGGGAGCGTTGGGCGCCGGGCGCACCACCAGGTGACCGCCCGAGAGCCCCTTGCCGACGTAGTCGTTGGCGTCGCCCTGCACCCGCAGGGTGATACCGGCCGGGACGAACGCGCCGAAGCTGTTGCCCGCCGAACCGGTGAGGGTGATGTCGATGGTGTCGTCGGGCAGGCCCGCGCCACCATAGAGCTTGGTCACCTCGTGGCCGAGCATGGTGCCGACCGTCCGGTTCACGTTCGTGATCTTGGTATCGATCTTGACCGGCTTACCGAACTCGAGCGCATCGCGGCTCTGCGCGATCAGCTCGTTGTCCAGGGCCTTCTCCAGGCCGTGGTCCTGCTCCTTGGTGCGGCGCCGCTCCTGGAACATGAACGCCGTCTCGACATCGTCGAGGATCGGCGAGAGATCGAGCTTGCTCGCCTTCCAATGCTGCTTGGCCTTGGCGGTATCGAGCATATCGACCCGGCCGATGGCCTCGTCCAGCGTGCGGAAACCGAGCTGCGCCAGCAGTTCCCGGACCTCCTCGGCGATGTACATGAAGAAATTCACCACGTACTCGGCCTTACCGGTGAAGCGGTCGCGCAGCACCGGGTTCTGGGTGGCCACACCCACCGGGCAGGTGTCGAGGTGGCAGACCCGCATCATGATGCAGCCGGAGACCACCAGCGGCGCGGTGGCGAAACCGTACTCCTCGGCGCCGAGCAGCGCGGCGATCACCACATCGCGACCGGTTATCCGCACCTACCCGGTCCGCGTGGTGGGCGACGACGTCCTGGTCACCGCCTGACCGGCGGGACCCGACAGTACGAGA